>JBKSUH010000057.1:0-11755 GCA_047233565.1 Alistipes sp. | reverse complement strand
ATCTGGAGGCACGCCTCGGTGATATGGTACGCCTGGTTGTCGTCGCAGGCCATGATGACCACCGGTTTGGGCAGCGATTGCAGCCATGTGATGAGCTGCGCCGTGTCGTAGTACCACAGGTCGTTCTGGGCGCCGCTGCGCAGTGACGAGAAGGTGAAATCGGGGTTTGCCTGTTCGACGGTCTCGCGGAAACCCTGGCAGCGTTCGTCCGAGAAGTCGATGCCCCGCGTCCCGTAGAAGGCGAAGTTGCGGAACCCCTTTTTCAGGAAATACTCCGCGGCCATGCGGCCGGCAAGGTGGTGCGGCCCGGTGATGTTGGGGATGGTGGTGAAGCGTTTCTTGAAGTCCTGCGCGATGGCTATGATCCCGTTTTTGCGGAACAGTTCGACGTTGTCCGTGTTGTAGAACTGCCCGATCACGGCGTCGGCCTTCATTCGCACGGCCCATTCGACCACCGCCTCTATGCCGAACTTGTCGCGTATCGACAACGGCAGCCGGCAAAGGCTCCACGCCTGCGCCGTGTCGTGCGCATAGCGGGCCATGCCGAGCAGCAGTTCGCGGGCATAGGCTTCGGAAAAATCGGTCAGGAAAATTACGCGTGCCATGGTCTGGTTGGGTCTCTTCGAGGGTAAAGATAGCTTTTTTTCGGGAATTTTCTGCCCCAGGACGGAATTTCGGGCGAAAAGGCACTCCTGCCGGGGTTTCGGCGCCGGATAGGAAGGTTCTGCGCGATGTGAGGATGTAAAAGCGCAAATAGCCACGGACGGGACGCTTCTCTTCTCTTATATTTGTATAACCTAAACTGCGACCGGTTCCGATGCTGCGCAGATACGGCTGCCGGGGTTTGCAATACCGCCCCGGAATCCTTATCTTTGATGGAACGCTTTACGGACGGGGCGCATACACCGAAACTGCCATGACCAAAAAACTTACCTTCGCCTTGCTGGCCCTCGGGCTCCTTGCGTGCGCGCCGCGGCCGGCCGGCCCGGTCGATTATGTAGACCCGTTCATCGGCACGGGCTACCACGGGCATACCTACCCTGGCGCAACGACGCCGTTCGGCATGGTGCAGCTCAGCCCCGACACGCGTGCCGGGGACTGGGACGCCTGCGCCGGATACCATTACGACGATACGACCATCGACGGTTTTTCGCATACGCACCTCAGCGGTACAGGGATGCGCCGACCTTGCGGACATTCTGTTCCATCCGACCACGCGCGAAATCGTGATCCACGACGGCGAGTGTGTCTTGCAGCCCTATTTCTTTTCGCATGACGACGAGCGGGCTTCGTGCGGCTACTACGCCGTGACGCTGCCCGACGTGAATATCGGGGTCGAACTGACCGCCGCGCCCCGTACGGGCGTACACCGCTATACCTTTGCGGGCAAAGGTCCCCGGCGGGTGATCGTCGATCTGCTGCATACGGTCACCGAGGAGAAGATCGACCTGTGCGAACTCCGCCGGACGGCTCCCTACGAGCTGGCCGGCATGCGTCGCACGCAGGGGTGGGTGCCCGATCAGTATGTATTCTTCGCGGCCCGCTTCGGAGCCGTTCGCCGACGTGCAGCTGTTGGGGACAAGCAGGCCGTGCTGACCTTCGCGCCCGACGTGCGGACGCTCACGATCGCCGTGGGACTGTCGTCCGTCAGCGTCGAAAACGCCCGTATGAATTCGCTTGCGGAGGTTCCCGAACTGGATTTCGACGCCGTGCATGCCCGCGCCGTCGGGCAGTGGCGCAAAGCGCTGGGCGACATCGTCGTCGAAGGCGGCTCGCGCGACGAGATGACCAACTTCTATACGGCGCAGTACCATACGAAACTGACGCCCAATCTGATGAGCGACGTGAACGGCGAGTACCGCCGCCACGACCAGACCGTCGCGCGGATGCCCGAAGGAAGTCCTACTATTCGACATTCTCGCTGTGGGACACTTTCCGCGCGTGGAATCCGTTGCAGACGCTGGTGGATACGACGTTAGTCAACGACATGATCCGCAGTATGCTCGACATGTACGACATAACGGGCGAGCTTCCGATCTGGCCGCTCGCGTCGGGCGAGACGGGGACGATGATCGGCTACCATGCCGCGTCGGTCATTGCCGACGCCTACCTGAAAGGTATCCGCGGATACGATGCCGAAAAGGCGCTCGATGCGATGATCCGCTCGTCGAACATCAATAAGAAAGGTTCCGATTACTATGTGGTACAGGGGTTTATACCCTCCAATATCAAGCGCGAGTCGGTCTCCTGTACGCTGGAATACGCCTACGACGACTGGGCGATCGCCCGCATGGCGCAGGCCATGGGCCGCGACGACGTGTTCGGGGAATATGCGCGGCGTGCGCTCAACTATGTGAATGTTTTCGACGGCTCGACCTGCTTTTTCCGCGGCCGTCAGTCCGACGGCAACTGGTCCGCGCCGTTCGAAGAGTTCGCCACGGGCCGCGACTATACCGAGGCCACGCCGTGGCACTACCGCTTCTTCGTGCCGCACGACGTGAACGGCCTGATCCAGCTTTCGGCAGCCGCGAGGCGTTCGTCCGCGAAATGGACCGGCTCTTCACGCTCGAATCGGACGAGATGCAGCTCGACGTAAGCGACGTGACGGGGCTCATGGGGCAGTATGCCCACGGCAACGAACCCAGCCATCACATGGCCTACCTCTACAATTATGTCGGGCAGCCGTGGCGGACACAGGAGCTCACGCGCAGCCTGCTGCACGGGATGTACGCCCCGACGCCCGCGGGGATCATCGGCAACGAGGACTGCGGCCAGATGTCGGCGTGGTACATCTTCTCCAGCCTGGGCTTCTATCCCGTCTGCCCCGGCTCGAACCAGTTTGCGCTGACCGCACCCCAATTCCCGAAGGCCGTCGTGCGCCTGGCCAACGGCCGCACGCTGACCGTTACGGCAAACAACCCCCGCCGCAATACCTATATCGCTTCGGTGACGCTCGACGGAGTGCCCGTGACCGAAAATTTCATCACCTACGAACAACTGATGCAGGGCGGCGAACGTACTTTGCGTCCGGCCGCCCCCGATTACGAACGCGGGATGACGATGCGGCCGCGCCCCATCGCTGACCCGCGGCGAGGTGGTTTCGATTCCCTGTTCACGCAGAACGAGCCTGTTCAATGAGCTGCTCGCCGTCGCTCTGGCGACGACGACCTCCGCGGAATCCGCTATACGCTCGACGGCCGGAACCCACTGAAACGTCGGCGCTCGCCGCTCCCGTGCCGGTGGACCGTTCGCTGACGCTCTCAAGGCCAAAGGATTCAAACTCGGCGCCGCGCCCAGTCGTACGCTGACCTCGAAGGAGAGCGGTGTTCCGCAAAGGCGCACCGCAGGGCACCGCCACCGGCGTCGCCTATGCCTGTTACGAAGGCGTGTTCTCGCATGTGGACGAGATTCGCCGGGGGAAGCTCGTAGCGTCCGGGACAATGCCCGAGCCGTCGATTGCCGATGCCCCGCAGGAAGACCATTTCGGATATATTTTCAACGGCTGGATCCGCATTCCCGAACGGGGCGTGTGGGAGTTCATGACCAAGAGCGATGACGGCAGCGTGCTCGTGATCGGCGACCGGAAGGTGGTCGACAACGATGGGTCGCACGCTTCGGTCATGGCGACCGGGCGCGTGGCCGAAGCGGACTGCATCCCTATACGCTGCTCTATTTCGAGGATTACGAGGGGCAGGATCTCTGTGGGGCTGAAAGCGCCCGGAGCGGAGGGCTTCAGCGATACCTGAAGCGAACCGCGCATGACGGATTTAGGAATTAGTTTGATTAAAAATATGGAGCTATGAAACGATTGATCTATCTTCTGCGGCGGTTGCGTCGCCTGCGGCTCGGCGACCTCGCTCAGCGTGATGACCTTCAACATGCGTTACGACAATCCCGAAGACGGGCAGAACAACTGGCGTTTCCGCCGCGAACGGATCGCCGGGGTGATTAAGGCGCAGGAGGTCGACGTGCTGGGCACGCAGGCTGCTTAACCAGTTCACGATCTGAGCGGTCTGCCACCGGGTATCATGAGTGGGCGTCGGACGGCTGGACGGCGCCAGTCGGGCGAATACTGCGCCGTGTTCTTCAGGAAGCGACCGCTTCACGCTTGATTCGGGGACGTTCTGGCTGAGCGAGACCTGGTGGGTTCGCTGGGATGGGACGGCGCCTGCGAGCGAATCGCCACATGGGTCGTGTTGCGCGACAGGGACGGCCGGGAACCTTCTTCACGACACCATCTCGACCATGTCGGGCAGGTGGCGCGCGACGAGGCGTGAGCCTGCTGATGAAACGCATCGAAACCCTGAGCGACGTCCCGTGATCCTGACGGGCGACTTCAACTCGGAACCCGATCGTCGTGGTGGCCCATGCAGTGTGCTGCGCTACGCGAAGGCGATCAGGCAGCGTCGGGAACTGATTGGAGCTTCCCGATTTCGACAGATTCCCGAAGCCGAGCGTCCCCGCTGGATTATATCTTCGTGAGCGCGGCATCGCCGCCGCTTTGAGGTGCTGCCCGATATCTCGGTGGCGGTTATGTCTCCGACCATGCCCCCGATGGCCATTGTCAAATTCGAAAAATAACATCGAATGAAAGATACTCAAAAGCTGGCTGCTGTTCGCAGCTCTGTGCACCTGCGCCACGGCTGTGGCCGAGCGCCCCATCCTGATCCATTCGCACAACGATTATTGCCGCCGTGCCCCCTTCTGGCAGGCGTACGCCCAGCAGGTCTATTCCATCGAGGCCGACGTGTTCCTGCACGGCGGCAAGCTGCTCGTGGGGCACGAGGTCGAAGACCTTTCGCCCGGCATGACCTTCGAGGCGCTCTACGTCGAACCGCTGGTGACGCTCTTCGGGCGTAACGGCGGGCGGGCATGGAAGGATTCCGGCGAACACCTTCAACTGATGGTCGAGCTCAAGTCTGCTACCGAACCGACTTTACAGGCCGTTGCGGCATTGCTGGGCCGCTATCCCGAGGTGTTCGACCCGGCGGTGAACCCCGAGGCCGTGCGGATCGTTGTCACGGGGCGTGTCCCGGCACCGGCCGATTTCGGCAAATATCCCTCCTATATCCGTTTCGACGGGGTGTGGGATGCCGACTATACGCCCGCGCAACTGGAGCGCATCGCCCTGATAAGCGCCGATTTCAGCGACTATTCGCAGTGGAACGGCAAGGGCTCGATCATCCCGGCCGAGCGTGCGGAACTGGAGACGGTCATCGACCGCGCACATGCCTGGGGAAAACCCGTGCGTTTCTGGGGCGCCCCCGAAGGGACGACGGTTTACTATACCTTTTATGATATGGGTATCGACTACCTCAATACCGACCACCCCGAGGTGTGCGCCGCGTTCTTCGATGATTTCGGCAACAAGAATTTCCAGATCGGCGAACGCCGCACGGCCGCCGAAGGCGTGACGGGCACCAAGCGCCTGGACAAGACCACGCGCGATTTCCGGGGCTTCCAGAACGACAAACTGCAACTCTCCAAGGGCATCGACGTCTACACCCCGACTTACCGCAACGACGGGGGCCGGGGACGGGTTCGCAACGTGATCTACCTGATCTGCGACGGCATGGGGCTGTCGCAGATCGTGGCGGCTTTCTATGCCAACAAGGGGCTGTCGACCCTGCAGATGAAATATATCGGCCTGCAACAGAACAATGCGCTGGATGCCTTCACGACCGACTCGGCTGCCGGCGGCAGCGCCCTGGCCACGGGCGAACGCCACGATAACCGCCATATCTCGATGAGCCCGGAGGGCGTGCCCTATCCCTCGCTGAGCGATTTCTTCCACGACAGGGGGCTGCCCGTGGGCGTCGTGACGCTGGGTAACATTGCCGATGCCACGCCGACGGCCTTCTACGGGCATTCGGTCGAGCGCGACAATGCCGACGAGCTGACCCGCTGCCTCATGGACGGGCGCATCGACCTGCTCTGCGGCAGCGGCATCCGTGAATTTACACGCCGCAAGGACGGGATCGACCTGGTCGGGGAACTGGAGAAACAATACGATTTCGTGCGTTCGGTCGACGAGATCAAGGCCGGAAAGGCAAGGTGATCTGCATCGACGAGACGATGGACGATGCCGCCGAGCAGGCCAACCTCACCTTGCTGGCCGACGCCACGAGGGCTTCGATCGCCAAACTGCAGGAGCAGGGCGGCAAAGGCTTCTTCCTGATGGTCGAGGGCGCCAAGATCGACTATGCCGGCCATTCGCGCTGCCTGCCCGGCTCAATTATCGAAATGCTGAGCTTCGACCTCGCCGTGGCCGAAGCGCTGAAATTCGCCGACCGAAACGGCGAGACGCTCGTCGTGGTCACGGCCGACCACGAGACGGGCGGGCTGGTGCTGGTGGACGGCGACGAGCGGACGGGCCGCGTGATGGGCGTCTATGTCTCCGACGACCATACCCCCGCGATGCTTCCCGTATTCGCATACGGTCCCGGAGCCGACAAGTTCTGCGGTACGTATATGAATACGGAGATCGCCCGCAGGATCAAATCGCTGATAAAATAAACCGCATATTATGACGCTACGCAAACAAATCGCGGCGCTTCTGCCGCTGGTCTTCGCAGCGGGAGCGGCCGGAGCGCAGGGCCTTAAATCGGGTCCTTACGAGCTGCCTTACAAGAATACCTATGTAAAGGAGGTATTCGTGGCCGAGAACGAGTTCCGCACGGCCAAACCCGAACACATCAAACCCCGGACGTTCGCCGAGGCGCGCAAGATCCTGCCCTCGCCCGTGTGGGAAGGGCATGAAAAGGAGGTCGAGATGTACTGGCACGCCTGGCAGATCGCCGTGGGCAACATCCGCCAGCCGCAGGAGGACTCGGGGTTCGTGTCGCCTTACCTCGATATTGCCTACAACGGCAATATCTTCATGTGGGACGCTTCGTTCATGATGATGTTCGCCCGCTACGGTTACCGCTTTTTCCCGTTCCAGCGCACGCTGGACAACTTCTACGCCAAGCAGCATCCCGACGGGTTCATCTGCCGCGAGATCCGTGCCGACGGCTCCGACTGCTTCGAGCGCTACGATCCCACCTCGACGGGGCCCAACCTGCTGCCGTGGGTCGAACTGATGTATTACCGCCAGTTCGGCGACATCGACCGCCTGCACAAGGTTTTCCCCGCCCTGTGCGCCTATGCCAAGTGGTGGCGGCTCAACCGCACGTGGCCCGACGGCACCTACTGGTCGAGCGGATGGGGGACGGGCATGGACAACATGCCCCGCGTGAAGCCCGAATACAACCCGATCTTCTCGCACGGCCACATGGTCTGGCTCGACACCAACCTGCAGCAGATGCTGGTCGACGAATCGCTGCTCAACATCGGTTTCCACATCGAACGCTGGCAGGAGATCGAGGACATGGAGGACGAGATGAAACGGCTGCGCGCCTATGTCAACGAACACCTGTGGGACGACGCGACGGGTTTCCTCTACGACCGCTACGGCGACGGGTCGCTCTGCACGACCAAGGGGATCGGCGCCTTCTGGGCCCTGCAAGCCGACGCGCTGGACAAGGGGCGGATGGATCGCATGGTTGCGCACCTGGCGGACACGGCCGAATTCGACCGTCCGCACCGCGTGCCGTCGCTCTCGGCCGACCACCCGAAATACAACCCGACGGGCCGTTACTGGCAGGGCGGCGTATGGCCGGGTGCCAATTACATGGTTATCGACGGCCTCTACCGCAAGGGCTACCACGACCTTGCGCTGGAGGTGGCCGAAAACCATTTCAACGCCGTATTCGAAGTGTGGAAGAATACCGGGACTTTCTGGGAGTACTATGCCCCGGAGAAGATCGAACCCGGGTTCATGGCCCGCAAGGACTTCGTGGGCTGGGCGGGGCTGCCGCCGATCGCGGTGTTCATCGAGTATATCCTCGGCATCAAATCCGACTATTCCGAGGGGCGTATCGTGTGGGACATCAACCATACCGAGGCCCACGGCATCGAACGCTATCCCTACGGGCCGGACGGCGTCGTGGGGCTGAAGGTCAAAGGCCGCAATTCAGCCGGGGACGTGCCTGCGGTGAGCGTTACGACCAACGTGCCGTTCGACCTGACGGTGACGTGGGGCGACGGGCAGAGCCGCACCGTCCGCGTGGAGAAGAGCGGCAGTGTGAAACTGAATTAAGGAACCTAACCTACCTATGAAAAAGATAACGACTCTTATGTGTGCCGTCGCCTTGTGGTGTTCGGCACAGGCACAGGCGCCCGCCCTGCATTTCGGCCGGGACGGCAAATTCCGGATCGCACAGTTCACCGACGTGCATCTCGACCTCGGTACGCCTTACCGCCGGGCGCAGGCGGAAAAAACTATCGCTCAGATGCGCTACATCCTCGATGCGGAGCATCCCGACCTGGTGGTCTTCACGGGCGACGTGGTGACGGGCAAGCCCGCAGCCGAAGCGTGGCACCGCGTGTTGGAGCCCGTCGCGGAACGCAACCTGCCGTTTTGCGTGGTGCTGGGGAACCACGACGCCGAGCAGGATATTCCGCGCGCCGGAATCGGCCGCATCGTCACTTCGTATGCCGGGACGCTCAACACGCTGAACGCCGACGGCGAACTGGCCGACGTGGTGCTGGAGATCGCCGGAAGAAATCGCCTGCGGCGTTGCTTTACTGCCTCGATTCGCACGACTATTCGACTGTCGAGGGTATCGACGGTTACGGCTGGTTCACGCAGGATCAGATACGCTGGTACCGCGACCGGAGCGCCGCTATACCGGGGCCAACGGCGGGAAACCGTTGCCGGCGCTGGCCTTTTTCCATATCGCCCTGCCCGAATACGTCGCTGCATGGCGGAACCCCGACAATACGCATGTCGGCCGTGCCGCCGAGGATGAATGCCCCGGGGCGCTGAACCCCGGCATGTTCGCCGCGATGGCCGAGTGCGGCGATGTGATGGGCACTTTCGTCGGGCATGACCACGACATCGACTATGTGGTGGCCGAGAAGGGTATCGCCCTCGGTTACGGCCGTTTTTCGGGCGACGATACGACCTACAACAACCTGCGGCCGGGGGTGCGCATCCTCGTGCTGACCGAGGGCGAACGAGGCTTCGAGACGTGGATACACGAGCGCGACGGCCGGATCGTCGATCACGTGGAGTTCCGCGACGGCAGGATCAGCAAAGTCAAGAACAGCAATTAACAGACAAGAGATGAGAATAGGCGTGGATTTGGGCGGCACGAACGTGCGCGCCGGCCTTGTGAAAGACGGACATATCGTGCGGCTGCTTTCCGAACCCTGCAAAGCCGACCGTCCCGAAGGGGAGGTGGTGGATCATATCGCATCGCTTATCGGGGAGCTTATGCGACCTGAGGTTTCGCGGATCGGTATCGGCGTGCCGTCGGTGGTGGACGCTGCGCGGGGAATCGTATATAATGTGGTGGGCATCCCGTCGTGGCGCGAGGTATACCTCAAAGACCTGCTCGAAAAACGGTTCGGTGTCCCCGTATATGTCAACAACGACTGCAATTGCTTTGCTTTGGGCGTCAGCCGCTTCGGCGAGGCGAGCACATATAGCGACGTGGTGTGCGTGGCGCTCGGCACGGGTGTCGGCGCAGGGATCGTGATCGGCGGCGAACTCTATTGCGGGCACGATACGGGTGCCGGGGAGATCGGGAGCATTCCGTACCTCGACCGCGATTACGAATACTATTGCAGCAGCCGTTTCTTCGTAGGCCGCGGCACGACGGGCAAGGAAGCCTACGAGCGTGCCCTGGCGGGCGATCCCGCGGCGCTGGCGCTGTGGCACGAATTCGGCGGACATATCGGGCGGCTGGTGATGATGATCCTCTATGCCTACGACCCCGAAGCGATCGTTTTCGGCGGGAGCATCGCCCATGCCTTCGGGTTTTTCCGGGAGGCGATGTACGAGCAGTTGAAACAGTTCCCGTATGCCAAGACGGTCGAACGGCTCCATATCTGCTGTTCGTCGGTCGAACACGTGGGGCTGCTGGGGGCTTCGGCGTGCGAATAAATGACGCGGTGCTTTGGCGAAATCCGTTTTTGTTATATTTACCGGGTAAGTTGCACCGGAAACCCACGAAAACGATCCGATATGAAGAGACTTTTACCTGTTTTGGCATTGTTCGCCGTATTGTGCGGCTGTTGAAGTTGCGGCAGGGTGATTCCGACCGATGGCGAAGTGGCTGTCGTGCCGCTCCCGGAGCATATCGTGGAGGGCAGGGCAACTTCCGCCTGACCTCCGACGCCGAGGTGGTCCTGCTGTTCGACGACGAGCGTCTGTCCGGCGTGACTGCCGCGCTGAACAAGGTGCTGATGCCGCTGTTCGGCCGCGGCCCGCGGGTAAGGCATGCCGACAGGCCGCGGACCATGCGCTGAACGTCACCCGCGACGAGACGATGCCGGCGGATGGCTACCGCCTGGAGATTACGCCCGGGCGTGCGGAGATTGTTGCCGGGAGCGCAGCCGGGGCGTTCTATGCGGTGCAGACCCTCCGCCAGCTGATCCCCGCTGCGGCTTACGGTGCGGCCAACGTGCGGGCCGTGGAGCTGCCCGTCGTGACGATCGAGGACAAACCGTGCCTGGGCTACCGGGGCATGATGCTCGACGTCTGCCGCCATTTCTTCACGGTCGACGAAGTGAAGGAGGCGCTCGACATCATGGCCCTGCACAAACTCAACGTGTTCCACTGGCACCTGACCGACGACCAGGGATGGCGTATCGAGATTAAGAAATACCCGAAACTGACCGAGGTGGGTTCCGTACGCAGCCGTACGCTGATCGGCCGCGACCCGGGCGGCGAGTACGACGAAAACTGCAAGTTCGACGAAACGCCCTATGGCGGTTACTATACGCAGGACGAGATCCGCGACATCGTGGACTACGCCGCGAAGCGTTTTATCACGGTGATCCCCGAGATCGAATTCCCCGGACATGCCGTGGGCGCGCTGGCCTCCTATCCGTGGCTCGGCTGCACGGGCGAACAATACGAGGTGCGCCAGACCTGGGATATCGACGACAGGGTGTTCTGCATCGGCAAGGAGACGACCTTCGAATTCATCGAGGGGGTGCTGGAAGAGGTCGTCGGCCTTTTCCCGTCGGAATACATCCATATCGGCGGCGACGAATGTCCGACGGTGATGTGGGAGAAGTGCCCGCATTGCAAGGCGCGCATGAAGGCCGAAGGGCTGAGGCGCCCGCGCCAGTTGCAGAATTACGCTACGGCGCGCGTCGAAAAGTTTCTGAACGCCCGCGGACGCCGCCTGATCGGCTGGGATGAGATTCTCGAAGGCGATGTCACCCCGACGGCGACCATCATGTCGTGGCGCGGAGCGAAAGGGGGGATCGAGGCCGCCAGGCAGGGCAACCATGCCATCATGGCGCCGACCACGAACTGCTACCTGGATTACTACCAGACGCGCGATACGGCCCGCGAACCCCTTGCCATCGGCGGGTACCTACCTGTGGAGAAGGTCTACGAACTCGATCCTTACGAGCAGCTGACGCCTGCCGAGCAGGTTTGTATCCTGGGCGTGCAGGCCAACCTGTGGACGGAGTATATCGCGACATGGCCCCATGCCGAATATATGCTTCTGCCGCGCCTGAGCGCGCTGGCCGAAGTGGGGTGGAGCCTCGACCGGAAGGATTATGCCGGCTATCTGCACCGTGTCCGCCGCCTGGCGCGGATCTACGATGCCTGCGGGTATAATTATGCGCGGCATATTTTCGGGGAGTAGACTACTCCCGCATACGAACGGGGATCGGCTGTGTGTCGATC
>JBKSUH010000056.1:0-11902 GCA_047233565.1 Alistipes sp. | reverse complement strand
GTCAGGCATATCGTTGACAGCCCTTTTTTATTTGCACTGCTGCCATCCGGGGCATTTCAGGACACGCGGTTCCCGGGAGGCCGGAAAGACTTGGCGCCCCCCCTTTCCCATTGTAGCGGCAGGCACATCGCGAGAAAGCATCCCGGGAATCCGCCCCGGCGGGGTTACTCCACAATAATCTCGTCGGTGAAAATCCAGCCGCCGGGATGGCCGTTGTGCCGGGCTTTCAGCCGCACGTAACGCGCCGCGGTTTGGCCCGACCAGCCGAACTCGCGGTAGCAATCCTGCTTGTATTCGAACGGGATGTCGTTTTCGACCGCGGCAAGGGGCGTATAGTGCCTGTCGTCGTCCGAAACCGAGATTTCGACCGCACGGGGCATCCAGATGTCGGCATAGAAACCCTGCATGAAACAGGCCGCGATACGTTTCACAGGCTGGCGTTCCCCGAGGTCGACGACCAGTTCGACATCCGTATCGAGCCACCCCTGCCAGCGGCGGTCGCCGTAGTTCCACCCGCCGCACAGCCCGTCGGTCAGCGAAGCGTCGCCCGCAGCCGGGTATTTCGGGCTGTAAGGCGTACGGTAAACCACCTGCCTGCCGGTCGAAAGGCAGCGGAGGGGTTCGAGCGATTCGGGACGCGGCCCCACGGCGTTCTTCTGATCGAAGGGGTGGTATCCGCGCTCCTGAAGCCATGCCACGGCGTCGAGCACGCGGGCGTGGAAGTCGTCGTAGTCCTTCCGTTCGGGGGCGCTCCACCCCACTTCGGCAATCGCCAGCAGGCGCGGCCAGATCATGTGTTCGGCATGTTCGGCTGTGGGCACGTGCTCGCACCACAGGTTGCCCTGCACGCCGAGGATCATCGGCACGACATCCGCACCCAGCGAATCGGGCGCAGGGTCGTAGGAGTAGGCTTGCGCGAGGGTGAGGAACGCCGCGGCGGCGACCGGCTCGCGGGTGGGGTCGTCCTGGCAGAAATCGAGGTAGCAGTAGTTCGAGGGAGCCATCACGGCGCGGTGTCCGGCCCTGGCCGCGGCGATCCCGCCCTCGGTGCCGCGCCACGACATGACCGTGGCGCCGGGCGCGAGCCCGCCCTGGAGAATCTCGTCCCAGCCCAGCAGGCGGCGGCCCTTGGCGGCGAGGAACGTCCCGATGCGGTGCACCAGGTAGCTTTGCAGTTCATCGACGTCCTGCAGTCCCTCCCGACGCATCCGGGCGGCACATTCGGGGCAGGTGCGCCACCCCTGTTTCGAAGCCTCGTCGCCGCCGATATGGATATATTCCGAAGGGAAGAGCCCGATCACTTCGGAGAGCACGCTCTCAAGGAATTCGAACGTCTGCTCGTTGCCGATGCAGAAATCGGAGTCCGTGTAGGGTTTGCCGCTGCACGAGAGTTCGGGGTAAACGGCCAGCACCTCCTCGCTGTGCCCCGGCATCTCGATCTCGGGAATCACCTCGATATGCAGGGCACGGGCGTATTCGACCACTTCGCGGATGTCGTCCTGCGTGTAATAGCCCCCGGCGGCCGCCGGGTCGTCGCGGTGGCAGTAGCGTTTGCCGCCGAAGTTCCATCCCTCCCAGTCGGGATAGGGACGCCAGGCGGCGATGTCGGTCAGGGCGGGGTATTTTTTGATTTCGATGCGCCATCCGGCTCCGTCGGTCAGGTGCCAGTGGAAGCGGTTGAGCTTGTAGCGCGCCATGAGGTCGAGCTGACGTTCGACGAACTCCTTGTCGCGGAAATGGCGCGAGACGTCGAGCATGAAGCCCCGGTAACCGAAGCGCGGGGCGTCCACGATCGTGACGGCCGGAATGCGGCGGCCGTGGTGCCCGGCCAGTTGTGCGAGCGACTGGAGTCCGTAGAACAACCCTGCGGCATCGGGGGCCGTGAGCGTGATCTTTGTGCGGGAGACGTCGAGACGGTAGCTTTCGGGGGCGCCGTCGCCCGTACGAAGCAGTTCGAGTGCGGGCATGTCACCGTCGGAGGCCTCGGCAAAGGAGGCGGGGAAGAATCCGTCCGCGGCACGCTGCATCCACGCCGCGAGGTCGGCCTTGTCCTGCCCGTCGAGGTCGGTCGTGTAGAGCAGCTTGGCAGGCATACGGAAGGCACCTTCGCCCCACGTCACCTGCTGCGGGCGGGGATAATACCCGTCGAAAGGTCGCCGCGAGGTTCCCGCATGCCGCGAAAAGCATGCATGCGGCGGTGAAAAGCAAAAGTCGTGGTTTCATCGGTAAGTTTTATGGTGATAAGTTCGGTTCTTCGTACAAAGATAACACAATCCGGCGCCGCGTCAAATAAATTTGCCGCCGCCGGAGAGAGTATCGCCAAGCCGGGATTCATCTCCGCCGGAAGCAAACGGTCCGCCGGGAATAAAAGCGGAATAAAAGCCGTGCCCCGGCGGCAGTCTCCTGCACCGGCCGCACGGCTTCCGTTCAGCGGATCGGAACGATATCCGAAAGGCGGATTACATCCACTTGGTGTCCATCATCCTCGGATTGGAGCTGCCGCCCACGGCGTCGTAGCCGTGGCCCGTAAGGTCCTGACGATGTTGCCGCCGCCGTCCTTGGCCTCCCAAGCGTTCATACGCCAGTAAGCCAGCAGGCCGTCCGATTCCGGATTGACATAATTCATGTTGTTCGATATCTCGGCCTCAGTCAGCGCACGCGTCAGACCCGGCACTCAGCGACATAACCATTGAGCGGACGTCCACCGCCATAAGAAGCGCCGAGATAAAAACCGCCCGAATTATCGCTCGACAAGTTGATGGTCTCCCCTGTGTCGCAACACCAGTAACATACACGCCGTCGATAAAAATATCCCAACTCTTCCCCGACCATACGGCAGCTACATGATACCACTTGCCCGTATCAAAGGTTTTAGAGGTCGCAGCAGGCTGATAATCGCCATGGCAGATCTGAAGAACGTTCTTGGGGACCTTCACGTCTCCGAAGCGGACACCGCACTCGCCCTCAATACCCATAATCGAACTAATATAAGGATCATAATTCTGGAATCCGTCCATATAGACACGGGCTTCAAGCGTTATGGCTTTGAGTGCAGCAAGATTGGCGTCTTCCTGAAACGACGGCACTATAAATGTTACTTGATCCGAGGTAGATAGCCTTACTGATAACCGGTGTTTTTAATACTATGAAAAGTGTCCGAGAAGGTTCCAAAACGGCAAGACCGCTGTTTTCGATCCGCTCGATGCTCACGGGCATGCAGTAGGTCGTACCCTCCTGAAAGTCATCGAGCGACGTGACGGTAAAATCGACCTCCGAGGAGCGACTGTAACCGGCCGAGATCACCACTTCGTCACCGCTGAGCGTATAACTGTCTGCGGGGGCACAACATAATTTTTCTGGTATTTGGCATTATACTCCTCCAGCAGGTCGGGGCGCAACGAAATCTTGATTTTGGTATCCTTATTCACAGGCACCGAAGAAGAGACCGAAATCTCCGTTCCGGCCGGGGCGTATCGATGGTAACCGACTTGGAAACCGTCTTCTGCGCATCGGTCATGTAGGCCACCGGATGGATTTCCGCCGTCTCCTGACAGCCGCAGAGAGCAGCCGCAGCAGGACGAAGGGGCGATTAAATATTTCAGTTTCATAACATACATTTTTTCTGGTTAATAAATCGCTAATTGGCCGGGCCGTAGATTTCGGCTTCGTTCATGCTCGTATGGCCTGTTACACGACCCACGTAACCCGGATATAGCGGGCTTTGACCGTTCTCTTGAATTTGAACCACTTCCAGTTGTCGGACAGCACCGGAGTGAAGGGAACGCCGGCCGAAAGGCTGTACCAGACATTGCCGTCTTCGCTGTAGGTGAGGTCGGTGCACTGCGGTTCGGAATCCTGATAGTAGATATGCCAGCGCAGGCCGGTCACGTCGTTGACTTCGCCCATGTCGATGGTGAAGTTGCCGCCGTTGCCCCACGAATAGGAAGCGCTGCTTGCATACCAGCAGTTGCCGTCGAGCTTGCCGTCGAACATGGCCGCCTTCTGCGCGGCGGAGTCGCAGTTCAAACACCGGTGGCGCCGCTCGTCGCAGTACCCTGACAACAGGTGATCGTCCATGCCGAGGTCGGAGCGATCTTCGAGCCGTCGAGCGTCGTCGCGCCGATTTCGACATCCATCGCGACCTTCGTAACGAAGATATAATGTACGGAGCCCTCCTTGACGGCATATCCGGCATCCGAAATAGGACTGATCACCACCGGAATCAAATAATACCCCTTTTCGATTGACTTAGGATCAAGCGTAATCGTCGCATCGGGAGAGAACACCTGATTTTCGGCGCACTGGATCGGCTCCATCTTAACCAACGACGGATCGACGGTCTCATATTCCGTACCGTTCTCATCGTTATAAACGGCTACGAGCGAATTATCCACCCAGCGTCAACTGCATACCGCTTACAACGGGACGCGAGAACGACAACGAAACTTTATCCTGCATCGTTCCGGTCACCGAACCATCGTCCTCGACAACGAACGAAAAGTTGGAAGATTGGTTACTCGAAAAAGCCACATCGATAGGCGTTTTCCAGCCTCCGGCAGGATGGCCATCTGAATCGCATTGCGCATAAATTGGTACGGCATGGCCGAATTACCGTATTCGTACTCCATATGGTATGCGAATCCGGCGCCGGCACCCTGCGTGGGATTAAAGGTCGCCATACCGTAAAGAGACGGCATCCTATTACCTTCGCGGTCCGTAAAATTCACACCGCCGGTTTTCCAGAGGACTCGAAGTTCTCGGCGAAGATATACTGCTCGGGCTTCCAGCCTTTCTTATAGGCATCGTCGAAGCGATCCTGCAAATCGGTATAGCCGTAAGAATTATAAGCCTGCACGATGCCGTAGTCGAAGCAGTCGGCCACATCGGCATGCACGGCATAGGGCACGCCGTCGATCATAAGCAGGCGTCCCGTCCCCGACTTGGGGCCGACGTATTTGCTCATGGCCAGGATCAGCTTCCTGAACAGCTCGTTGTCATGTCCCACGAACGGCCCCGAAGCGCCGTAGCCGGGTTCGTAGTCGACGTCGATGCCGTCGTAGCTGTACTTGTCCATCGAGTCCTTGCAGTAGGCTTTGGCGTAGGCCTCGATGGCCTCGTCGGTATATTCGCCGCCGCCGATCTCGGTGAGGAACGGCTCGGGCATCTTGTCCGAGAAGATCGTGAAGGTCACCTTCGTGCCCTTGATCTTCTGCACGAACTCCTTGTCGGCGATCTGCTCGGGGGTCAGCGAATGCCACTGGCTCCAGATGGAGATGATATCCATCGAGTCGGGAGCACTCTGCAGGCGGGTCTGGTAGGATGCGCCGACGGCCGTCCACGAACCGTACCAGCCGAAAGCGATCTTGTGCTTGGTCTTTTTGTATTCGCGCAGGGCCTGGTAGTAGGCATTATCGCGCAGGATGGGCGACTGCTGGTCGGGATGCTGGTATTTCCACTCAGATAGCGTCTCCTTCGTACAGGAGGCCACCGCGGCCGCCAGCACGAGACAAACACGCATGTTTCAATATATTTTTCATAGTTTACTCAGGTATAGTTCAGGTTACTAATTCTTTTTGTCCCACCACAGCTTCGTGCCGCCGTTGTCAGGACCGCCGAGCAGTTTGACGGCCTCACCGACGCGCGCCGTTGTTGAGTATTCCGACTGCGGGAAGACCATGCGGCGGATCTGTTGGTATCGACGCCGCTGGTCGGATAGTTGGGTACGGGGAAAATCAGGATAACCCGTACGACGGAATTCGGACCAAGCCTCGGTGCCGTTAGAACATGGCGATCCATTTCTGGGTGATGATGCGCTCAAGCTGCTCTCTTCGGAAGCGCCGGCGTTCCATTTGATCGTAATCTTGCCCAAGGCCGAAATATTATACTTGGTATTGGTCGAAACGTCGGTGAAGTCGGTCGGTTTGCCGTTTCGTCGGCGGCATATGCGGCGATGACTCCAGGCGTTTCGAGGAACGACAGCTCGATACCCTTGTTATAGAACTCCTCGGCGGTACCGCCCATCTCAGCCGTCCAGCCGCGCATGGCACCTTCGGCGCGCAGGAACGCGACTTCCGGGCCATCATCCAGCGCAAGGGTAGATCGGTGGATTTCTCCTGTACGTTGGGCGCGGACTGGCCTTGTAATCATCCTGCTGGGATTGGGCATTCCGTTGGCTACACCGCGGTATTCGCCCTTGTTGTCGCCTTCGGTGACGGAAAATAAACCGGAAGACGCGGGTCGTTGTAACCGTTGAGGTAGGAGTCCATCAGCGCCCATGCGGGTGTCGCTATAGCCGTTCCAGATCTTTCGAGCGGGTTGATGATCGTAATGATCCCCAGCTCTGAAAAGCGCGCTGTCGTCACGTTCCATCACGCCGTCGCGACGGCTTCAGCGTACTGCTTCGCAAGGTCGGGCTTCGCAACAGATGCGCATGGCCAGACGCAGCTTCACCAGTTGGCGAGCTTGAGCCATTGAATAATTGCCGTGGTAGAGGGCGTCGACCTCTTCGAGCGGTTTGGCGTCGGGATTGTTCTCCACGATCCTTCAGCACCGCGATCGCGCTGTCGAGCGTCTCGAAGAAGTGCATATAGCACTCTTCCTGCAGGTAAGGGTTCTCCGTCTCGCCGAAATGCAGCACGGGCAGCGGGCCGTAGATATCGCTCACGATGAAGCGACATGACTTTCAGAATATTAGCCACAGCGAAGATGTCGTCGCTGAGCAAACCGTTGGCGTGGGCGTACTTCAGTTGCAGCCAAGCGGGCATGACATTGGTGAACGACTCGCTGAAGGTACATTGCACCGTCGCGCCGTTCAGCAAAAATCTGGGGGTTGGTGCCGCCGTCCCAGTTGTTCGTACCGGACATATAACCGGCGTATACGTCGCCGATCAGGTTATGCTTTTGATAACGGTTGTTGGGATCGCATCCGAGCCGCTGCACGAGTAGACGTCCATCTGTAGTGGTGATGAACATCTTCAGATCCACATCCTGCGCACATTGGGTCAGTATTGAAGCGCTCGGGTCCCCGGTGCAGGCGGTGAACACCAACAGGCGGCCGCCAGCGAAAGGAATCCTTGTTTGATATTGTTTCGTTTCATAGTCGGTTGAGCTTTAGAATTGGAGTTTACACTGAATCCGAGGGTGCGGACGCTCGGCTGCATGAAGAAGTCGGCACTGATAGTAGGTACTCGTCGAAGCGGTCACTTCGGGTCGAACGGAGCCTTGTTGTAGAACATGAACAGGTTGCGGCCGACGAACGATACGCTCATATTGACCTTGTTGCGGAACCATTTGAGGGCAGGTCGTGTAGCGTAAGCTCGCGCAGGCGGACATTGGTCATGCTGTAGACGTAGTGCGAAAGCATCGCCATGCCGTCGCCGCTGTTGGCATAGAAGGTCTTGGCGTCGGGAACCTGCTGGTCGTCGGAAATCCATACGCGCCGTTTTCCCGGGCGTCGGCCGAATCCTGCGAGGCACCCCAGCGATCCATCAGGGCCTGCGTCGCCGAAACGCCCTGGCCGCCGATGCGGGCATCGAACAGCACGCCGAGGTTCACGCCCTTGTAGGAGAAGCGGTTGTTCCACCCCAGGCGGAAGCGGGCTTCGGTATTGCCGCCGTAAAGCCACGTATTGGGATCGGTGGTGACGGTATTGGTATTGGGGTCGACATAGATGCGTCCCTGGTCGTCGGTCAGCAGGCCTTTGACATAGAAGTCGCCGATCGAACCGCCCTCGACGAGCTTGACACGGTAGCCGCCGTAGTCCATGTTCACCTCGTCGACAGCACCAGTTCCGGATCGCGCGTGCCTTCGGGAACCAGCTCCTTCACCTCGTTGCGGTTCATCGAGAAGTTGACATTGGTCGACCACGAGAAGTCGCGCCACTTGTTCTTGTAACCCACGACCGCTTCGATACCCCAGTTGTTGACCTTGCCGGCATTGATATATGCCCGTTTGTAGCCGGTGCTGGGCGGTGCATCGTAGCTAAAAAGCTGGTTGTAGGTGTTGGTATTGTAATAGGTCACGTCCGTCCAGATCTTGTTGCCGAGGAACTTGGCGTTCAGGCCCACTTCGAACGACTTGGTGCGCTCGGGCGTAAGGTTGACAGCCGGGGCATAGGAGTCCGACGAAACGATACCGCCCGTCTGCAAGGGCGTATTGACACCGGTAATAAACCGCTGCGGGGCGTTACCCACCTCGGCATAGGAGGCACGCACCTTGAGGAACGAAATGCCGGCTTTGGAAAGGTCGGCCATCGACGAGATGACGGCCGAAAGGCCCACCGAAGGATAGAAGATGTTCTGTTTGGGCGTGAAGGCCAGCATCGAGGCCCAGTCGTTGCGGACCGAAACGTCAACGTAGAGCATACCCCGCCAGCCCAGCTGCATGGTCGCATCACGGCCTGAATCTGGTCGTGGTAGTTCTCCTGCGTCGGGAAACTCTGCGAGTTGTCGGAGATGATGTTGTTGTAGGTGAACTTGTTGGGAATGCCCGCCAGATAACCTTCGTAACCCGTCAGCTGGTTCTTGTCGTCCATGATGCTGGCGCCGAGGTTGAACTGCAGGGAGAAGGCATTGTCGAAGAAGCTCTTGTCGATGCTCAGCAGCACGTCGCCGTAGAGGTTGTTGTGCGTCATCGTGCGGTTCAGGTAGCTGCCGTACTTCGAAGCGAAGAGCGTGTTGGTCGAAGCGCTGAGTTTGCGGGTGTAGTTGATCGTCGCATTATCGGTACGGATACGGCCCGTCAGGCTCATCCAGTCGGTGATGTCGAGCTTCATCGTAGCGTTGAAGCTGTAGCGGTGCTGACGGTTTTCGTTCAGCTCGCGGTTGGTGATCCACCACGGGTTCTCGACGCCCTTGAGGAATTCGAGGTCCCAGAACTGCTCCATATAGCGCGAGTCGGAACCCGGACGCTCGTAAATCTCGTATTTGCGGATGTCGTTGCCGCGCGGGAAGAGGTAGATGCCCACCAGCGGGTTGCGTACTGGCCCTGAATAGTCTGGTTGCGGGTGTACTGCTTCATGTAGGTCGCGCCCACGTCGAGCGTCAGGCGGTCCTTGATAAGCATCGTCGTATTGCGGATCGAGAAATTGTAGCGGTTGTAGACATTGTTGGGTACGATACCGCGCGAATTGACGGCGGAAGCCGACGCATAGGTCTGGTTGCGTTCGGTACCGGCGGAAAGGCCCACCGAGTTGGTCTCGTTGAATCCGGTCTGGAAGAAATCCGCGGGATCGTACGAAGTCGGCGTGGCGAGTTTGCTGCCCCAGCTCATCATCGGCTCGATTTCGCTCGTGCCGTAGGTGTTCTGGAATTTGGGCATCACGAAGGGATGGGAGAAGGTCGTCGAGTTCGAATAGTTGACCCGCACGCGGCCCTCCTTGCCCTTCTTGGTGGTGATGAGGATCACACCGTTGGCGCCCTGAGCACCGTAGAGCGCGGCCGCCGTGGCGCCCGAAAGCACCGTCATGGATTCGATGTCCTCGGGGTTGAGGTTCGAGATACCCTCGAAATCGCCGCCGTCGGGCGTTTCGTAGGTACCCTCGGTCTGCGACGAACGCAGGTCGGGCATCGGGATACCGTCGATCACATAGAGGGCGTTGTTGTTGCCGCTGATGGACTTCACGCCGCGCATCACCACGCGTGTGGAACCGCCCACGCCCGAGGCGCTGGCGTTGATCTGAAGGCCGGCGACCTTGCCCGAAAGCGAGTTCATGAAGTTGGCGTCCTTGACCGTGTTGACGATGTCGCCCGCGACCTCCTGCACGTTGTAGGTCAGCGCTTTCTCCGACCTTTTGATGCCGAGGGCGGTAACCACCACGGCGTCGAGCACCTCGTTGTCCTCGTGCATGACCACCTGAAGGGGCGCGGAGCCCGTTACGGGAAGGGTTTGCTTGGCATAGCCGATCAGCGAAATTTCGAGCGTGTCGCCGACCTTGGCCTGCGGCAGCATGAAATTGCCGTCGAGATCGACGGCCACGCCGGTCGTCGTGCCCTGAATCAGCACCGTGGCGCCGATCAGCGGCATGCCCTGAGCGTCCTTAACGGTTCCGCTGACTCCGCCCTGAGCGTTGTGGGGGAATTTTTAGTTTTCTTCGAAAGGACGATGTGCTTGTCGCGAAGCGTGTAGGCGATGTCGGAACCTGCGAAAAGTTTGTCGAGCAGAGCCGTCAGCGGCTCGTCCTGCGCGGAAACGGTCACTTTGCGGTCGGTGTCGATGTCCGACGTGTTGTAGACGAACGAGCAGCCGGTCTGCTGCTGAACGGTTTGGAAAACGTTGACGATAGCGGCGTCCCGGACGTCGAGGCTGACGCGGGAAACGGACTGCTGCGTCTGTGCTGCGGCATGAGCGCCGAAGCATCCCAATACGAAAATCGGGATAAGAAACAGACAACGGAAACATGCGGAGACGGCATGCACTCCCCTGCCTGCTGCAAGGTAAGTTTTTTCATGGATCTGAATTTAGGTTAGATTTTGAAAAGTAGATTGTCAAAAACCGCCGCTGCGTACAGCGGCCTGCGAAAACTGACGTTAATTTTCCATAGGCGGATCGAAGGTTTTTAAGTTCGTATTCGGTTATCGTTCAGGGTTTGCGTAGAGTTCGATGTCGTTGCCGGCGATCCTGTAATTGAATTTATAGGTCAGTTGCAATACGGACATGATGTGGTAGATGCCGTCCTCGACGCGGAAATTGCCCGAGAAGCGCATGTCGCGGAGCCGGTTGTCCATGAAGCGGATGTCGACGTTGTAGTAGCGCTTGAGCTCGGCGACGATCTCCCCGAAGGTATCGTGCTCGAAGCAGAAGCGGCCGTCGATCCAGTTGATCGAGCGTTCGGCCGAGGGGCAGTCGGTCAGGCGCATGGCGTGCGTCCGGGTGTCGAAAACCAGCTGCTGCGCGGGGTGCAGGCGCACCGAGGCCTGCTCGCGTCCCGAAGCGTAGGCCTTGACCGCTCCTTCGAGCAGGACGGTGGTGATGCGGTGGTCGCTGTCGTCGTTGCGGATGTTGAAGCGGGTGCCGAGCACCTTGATGTCGAGTCCGTTGGTCGAGACGACGAAGGGCGCCTGAGCGTCGTGCTGCACCTCGAAATAGGCTTCGCCGTCCATCTTCACGCGGCGTTCGCGCGAAAAGAACGGAGCGACGTACTCGACGCTGCTCGACGAATTGAGCCACACCTTCGTCCCGTCGGGCAGCACCACCTGCGACCGCTCGCCCAGCTGGGTGACGACGGTCACGGGCTGCGCCAGGCGCTTGGAAAGCAACACGGTCGTGAGCCCGCCGGCCAGGAGCACCGCGGCGATCACGGCCGCAGCGGCTATACGCACCGCGCTCCGGCGCAGGGAGATACGGCGTCCGGCGTGCATGCGGCGCTTGAACTGCCGGAGCGAACGCTCGACGTCGATACCGGCCGCGTCGTTGATACGGTCGCTGACATATAATATATAATAGACCTGGCCGAGCATCCTGCGGTTTGCGGCCGAGCGGTCGTACCACGCCTCTACGGCCGCCGCCTGCGCTGCGTCCAGCTCGCCCTTGAGGAAGGCTACCAATACCTCTTCGTCGATTTCGAAATTTGCCATGCTGTTTGCTTGTCTATAAAGTAATACAATCCGTCAGCAAAGGATGCTAACGGAACGGCGAAAAAAAATTCAGATTTCCTTATCAGGAGAGGTCAGGCCACAGCAACAGCACGAGCAGCGGCCAGTAATCGCTGAGCTCTTCGCGCAGCAGGCGAACCGTCTGCCCGATACGGTAATTGACCGTCTGCGGGGAGACGTTGAGGCGGACGGCTATTTCTTTGTGGGTCATACCTTCCAGGCGGTGCATACGGAAGGTCTGCCGGAATTCAGGAGGCATTTTGCGCAGAGCTTCGGTCAGCCGCTGCACCAGTTCGCCCTCGAGGTAGAAA
>JBKSUH010000055.1:0-12028 GCA_047233565.1 Alistipes sp. | reverse complement strand
GACGAATTTCCCCTCTTTCGTAATGGCGATGACGTTCACCCAGTCGGGATATTCGAAGACGTAGTAGTCGGGTATGCGGCGCCCGTCGGGCAGTTCGATGCTCTCGTGGCGTACCGTAAACCAGGGTTTGCGGGCGAGGTATTCGCTCGTGAGAACTTTCCAGTTGCGTTTTTTCGGATTTTCCATGGCGGCGTCTTACTTGTCGGATGCAAAAATAGCGAAAAATAGTTATCTTTGTAACATCCGTAAAAAAACATCCATGTTGTCCCAGAACGAACGAAAGCGTATCATCGCCCTCATCAACCGCGAAGTGGTGCCCGCCATCGGGTGTACCGAACCGATCGCCGTGGCGCTGTGCACGGCGCGTGCAGCCGAACTGCTCGGCTCGCGTCCCGAAAAGGTCGCCGTGCGCCTGAGCGCCAATATCCTCAAGAACGCCATGGGCGTTGGGATCCCCGGTACGGGGATGATCGGCCTGCCGATCGCCGTGGCGCTCGGGGCGCTCGTCGGCCGTTCGGAGTACCGGCTGGAGGTATTGCGCGACGTGACGCCCGGGGCCGTGGAGCAGGGCCGCCGGTATATCGACGAAAAGCGCGTATGTATCGACCTGAAGCAGGGTATCGCCGAGAAACTCTATATCGAGGTCGAGGCCCGGGGCGCCGGGCACTGTGCCACGGCGGTGATCGCGGGCGGCCATACCTCGTTCGTATACCTCGAGCGCGACGGCGAGGTGACGCTCGACAAACGTACGGCCTCGGCGGCCGAAGAGGATGGGGGCGAAGTACCCCTCACGCTGCACCGCGTGTGGGAGTTCGCCACGACGGCGCCCCTCGACGAACTGCGCTTCATCCTCGAAACACGCCGCCTGAACAAAGCCGCCGCCGAGCGGGCCTTCGCCGGGGAGTTCGGGCACTGCGTCGGCCGCACGCTGCGCTGCGAGCGGGAGCGGCGGGTGATGGGCGACAGCATCTTCTCGCGCATCCTTCCTACACCTCCGCGGCCTGCGACGCCCGCATGGCCGGGGCCATGATCCCCGTGATGAGCAATTCGGGCAGCGGCAATCAGGGCATCGCCGCGACGCTCCCCGTGGTGGTCTATGCCGACGAAACCGCGGCCGACGAGGAACATACGATCCGTGCGCTGGTGCTGAGCCACCTCACGGTGATCTATATCAAACAGAGTCTCGGCCGTCTGTCTGCCTTGTGCGGCTGCGTCGTGGCGGCGACGGGATCGAGCTGCGGCATCACCTACCTGATGGGCGGCGCCTACGAGCAGGTCGCCGCGGCGGTCAAGAATATGATCGCCAACCTCACCGGCATGATCTGCGACGGGGCCAAGCCCAGTTGTTCGATGAAACTCACGAGCGGCGTCTCGACCGCCGTGATCTCGGCCATGATGGCGATGGACGGCCATTGCGTAACGCCCGTCGAGGGAATCATCGAAGAGGATGTCGACAAGTGCATCCGCAACCTCACGGCCATCGGCCGCGACGGCATGAACGAGACCGACAGGGTCGTACTGGGAATAATGACACATAAATGCTGACTATGAATAAACTGACCATGAAAATGAGGCTCTTTGCGGCGTTCCTGCTGCTCGGCCTCTGGGGCGCCACGGCCCAGACCGCCCGTGAGCAGATCGCCGCCATGCCCGAACGCGCGGGCGGAATCTACCATTCATACGAATACCGGCCCGCTGCGGCGCTCCGCGCCCGACGGGTACACGCCGTTCTACATCAGCCACTATGGCCGCCACGGCAGCCGTTGGCATACTTCGGAAAAGATCTATGCTGAGCCGCTGGGTATCCTGCGCAAAGCCGACTCGGCCGGGGTGCTGACCCCCAAAGGGCGCGACCTGCTGGCTAAGGTCGAGGTCATTGCAGCCGATGCCCGGGATCGTTACGGTGACCTCTCGCCCCGCGGCGTGGCGGAACACCGGGGCATCGCCGAACGCATGTATAAGGCCTATCCCGAGGTCTTTTCGACCGGGGACGGCCGCGAATGCTATGTCCAGAGCCGTTCGACGCTCGTGCCGCGCTGCATCCTGAGCATGGCGGCCTTCAACGAGCGCCTCAAGGAGCTGAACCCCGAAATCCGGATGACCCGCGAATCGAGCCAGCGCTACATCCCTTATATGGGCAACAACAAGGGACTCGATGCCCAGCGCGACCGGACCCTGAAAACGGCCGACAGCGTGCGCGCCGCGCGCCTGATTCCCGACCGGCTGATGAAGTCGCTTTTCTCCGATCCCGAATTCGTCAAACGCGAGGTCAAAAAGCCCGCAAACTGATGGAGCAGCTGCTTTTGCAGGCCGCGATCATGCAGGACGTCGATTATCTGGGCATTTCGCTGTACGACCTCTTCACCGGGGAGGAGATATATGCCGCATGGGAGGACGAGAACTTCCGCCGTTATGTGATGTTCGGTCCTTCGAAGCGTTTCGGCGATCCGATCATCGCCGACGCCAAACCCCTGCTGCGCAACATCGTCGAGACGGCCGAAGAGGTGATCGGCGGCGGAAAGGAGCTGGCCGCGTCGCTGCGCTTCGGCCACGACGTGAATGTCATCCGCTGTTGGCGCTGCTGGGCGTCGAGGGCGCTTCGGCCCGCGTTTCGACGCCCGAAGAGGCTGCCGAAGTGTGGCAGTCCACCGCGTTTCGCCCATGGCGGCCAACGTGCAGTTCATCTTCTTCCGCAACCCGGCGGGCGACGTTCTGGTGCGCATCCTGCACAACGAGCGCGATGCCGGACTGCCCCTGGCGGCGGTCCCTATTACCGCTGGGAAACCTTCCGGGATTACTGCAAATCGCTGTACGAATAACGCCCGGCTTGCCGCCGGCCGGAGTGGCGTCAACGAAAATGCGCGGACTCTTCGATGTCCGCGCATTTTATTTTGTTGTTCACCTGCTGGGGGCTGACTTTTCACGGCCGCCGTCTTTCCTTGATCCCGTTCGCTGTTGTTTCGTTGTTGTTTCGTTGTTGTTTCGTTGTTGTTTCGTTGTTGTTTCGTTGTCGTTCCCGGTCCGGCTTTCTTGTGTGGCCGGCCTTTGTCCTTGCTCCTGTCCTTGTCCTTCCGGCCTTTCCTGTTTTTAGGAGGAATTTATCCGGGTGGGGATTTTTCCGGGAGACTTTCCGGAAGATTTTCCCCGGAGATTTTTCGGACTTTTCCGGGGCGGGACCGCTCCGCTTAATGAAAATCGTTCTGACGATGATGTTCGTGGCGCCCTGGTGACGGGTGGTGTAGTCTTTGGCTATACGGCTTGTTTTCTGCAGGAAATCCTCGTTGTCGCGCAAGGGGATGAACCACGTGCGCAGTTCGTCGTAGTTTTTCACCGGACGGGCAGCGCCGAGCGTCACCAGGTCGCGTGCCTCCTTGAATTTCGCGTAGTTGGGGCCGAATGCCACCGGAAGCCCGAATGTCGCCGCTTCGAGCGTGTTGTGTATCCCCACGCCGAACCCGCCGCCGATATAGCTCCACGTCGCGTAGCCGTAGACCGACGCCAGGATCCCCACCGTGTCGAGGATCAGCAGTTGCTTCGACCCGTAGGCCGTGTGGGGCGTGCACTGCGTGTAGCGGAGCGTCCCGCCCTTGGCCTCGGCCGCGAGGCGTGCCATGCGGCCTTCGTCCATCTCGTGCGGAGCCACGATGAATTTCACGTCGGGGTTGTCGTTTATCAGGCGGATCAGCAGCTCTTCGTCCGGGTTCCAGGTCGAACCCGCCACGAAGAGGCGTTTGTCCCCCTTGAACCGGTCTATGATGTCGATATGTTTGGCTGCGGCGGCGATTTCGGCCACGCGGTCGAAACGCGTGTCGCCCGCTACGATCACGTTGTCGAAGCCCAGCCCGGCCAGCAGCTTTTTCGACTCCTCGTTCTGCACGAACATCACGTCGAAGGACTCCAGCGCCTGCCTCCACATGCCGCCGTAGGGGCGGAAGAAGATCGAGTTGCGGCGGAAGATGGCCGAGACGATATAGGTGCGCACCTTGCGGCGGCGCAGGTCGCGCAGCAGGTTAAGCCAGAATTCGTATTTTACGAAGATTGCGATTTCGGGATGCGCCGCATCGAGGAACCGGCGGGCGTTGCGCGGCGTGTCGATCGGCAGGTAGAAGATGTAATCCACGCTCTGATAGTTCTTGCGGATCTCGTAACCCGAAGGCGAGAAGAACGTGAGCAGGATCTTGTATTCGGGATGGGTCTTGCGGATGCGTTCGATGATGGGGCGCCCCTGTTCGAATTCGCCGAGCGACGCGACGTGCACCCAGACGATGCGGTCGGTCGGGTCGATGGTCTCGGCCATGCGTTTATAGAGGTCTTTGCGCCCGTCTATCCATAGCCGTGCCTTCGGATGCCTCGGTGCGACCAGCCGGATGAGCCACACATAGAGTGTCAGACCGAAATTATATAACCACATCGGTGTTTACGGTTTGCGGTGTTGAAATACTATACGTTAACGTTCGCCGGGCGGGCCCGGGTTTTCCGGCCCTGTACGCAGGGCTTTCATTTTCAGTGCGACAAAGGTAGTATAATTTGTCGGAAATGCAAAATTACCAGTTGTATTCCATCGCCTGCTCCACCAGGCGTACCTCCATGTGCCCGTCGGGCATCACGTCCACGGCCGCCAGGTCGAACTGCGCCTCGTCCTGCCCGCCCGTTGCGGCCAGGTAACGCACGGCCGCCCGCGTCAGTGCGCGGAACTTCTGCGGCGTGACGGCAGCCTCGGGCGGCGTGAGTCCGTCCGCACGTCGGGTCTTGACCTCCACGAAGTGCACGAAATCCCCCTTGCGGGCCACGATGTCCAGCTCGTAGCGGCCGCTCCGCCAGTTGAGCGCGCAAATTTCGTACCCCGCGCGCCGGAGAAACTCCGCCGCCGCGCGTTCGCCCATGCGCCCCGTCTCGGCCGTCGTGCCCATTGCGGTCAGTGGATGATGCGCTGGATCGAATTGGCCTTGCCGAAAGCGCTGGTCAGCCCTCGGCGTCGTCGCGTTCGATCATCCTGCGCATGATCTGCAATTGGTGGATATGCTCGCGCAGGACGTCCAGCACGTTGTATTTGTTGCGCAGCAGGATCGGCACCCATGTCGCGGCGGCGCTTTTGGCCAGCCGCACGGTGCTCTCGAAACCGCCGCCCGCAAGGTCGAAGATGTGCCGCTCCTCGCGCTCTTTTTCGAGCACCGTGAGCGCCAGCGCGAACGAGGTCACGTGGGAGATGTGCGACACGTAAGCCGCATGCAGGTCGTGTTCCTCGGCGCCCATGTAGACGGCGGGCGCCTCCAGCGTGCGGAAGATCCGCTCGGCCATCGCCAGCGCGTCGGGGTCGCTCCGCTCCACTTCGCACAATACGACGTTGCGCCCCGTGAAGGCGCCGTGCTGTGCGGCGCGCGGCCCGCTGTATTCGGTGCCCCACATCGGATGGACGGCTACGAAGCGCCCGCGGCGGGCGTGCATCGAGATAACCTCGCACAATTCGGCCTTGATGGAACCCAAATCCATCACCACCTGGCTGCCGTTTACGCGGTTGAGGGCTTTTACGGCCATCAGGGGAATTGTATCGACAGGGGTGGCCAGCACCACGAGGTCGGCCTGTGGAATGCCCTCTTCGAACGCCACGATGCGGTCGGCCAGACCGAGACGCAGGGCTTCGGCGGCGTTTTCGTCCGACTTCTCGACGCCTAATATTTCGTCCGCTATTTCGCGGTCGCGCAATGCGAGGGCAAAGGAGCCTCCGATGAGTCCCAGACCCGCGATCAGAATTTTCATACCTATATATAATATATATTCATTTACCGCCCGCAGCGCACTCCGGGCGGGAAATCAGAGCAAGAACGACAGGTCGCTGCCCGGTTGTACTTCGAAGGGCTCCATGCCCTTGCGGAACATGCGCATCGGGCGCTTGCCGATCAGTTCGAGTTTCCCCTCCGCATGGCGGAGCATGCACCCTTCGCGCAGCCCGGCGACCCAGCGCCGCGGGTTGGCCTCGATGTATTCGAGGATGCGCTGCTCGCGCGTCTCTCCGGCGTGCCCCTCGGGGTTGGCGTCGAGGTAGTGGGGGTTTATCTGGAACTTTACGGCTCCGACAGCCCTGAACGACTGTGGCTCGACGATGGGCATGTCGTTTGTGGTGCAGATGGTGGGACATGCCACGTTGCTGCCCGCCGACCAGCCGACATAGGGAGTCCCGGCCTTGATTTTACGCAGGATGGCAGCCATAAGCCCCTGCTCCTGCATCTTTTTTGCCAGCGCGAAGGTGTTGCCGCCCCCGACGCACAGGGCTTCCGCTTCGCGTACCATGCGCGCGGGGTCTTTGGCCCGGTGTACCGAGCGCACGCGGATACCCAGCTCCGAGAGGCGTGCCTGCACCTTTTTTTCGTACTCGGCGTAGGAAAGGTCACGGCGGCATAGGGGACGAATACGATTTCGCTGACGCCCTGCAGGAAACGCCCGATTTCGGGCATCGGATAGCGGAGGTATTCCTCTCCGGCGTTGGTCGAATTCGAGATCAGAAGCAATTTCATAAGCCTATGGTTTTGAATCGGTTAATTTGAAAAATGTGCTAAATGTCGAAAAAGTTGTGAATAAAAAAAAGGTCTGTTTTGTCAAAAGTAATAAAAAAAGTGTTACTTTTTCGCAAAATTACACAGGAAATACGAAAGAACTATTTCCAAATAATTGTTTAACTAAAAAATTAAAATTATGTCAGAAGTTCAATCAAAAGTTGTCGAGATCATCGTCGACAAACTGGGTGTCAAGGAATCGGAGGTTGTACCCGAAGCAAGCTTCACCAACCATCTGGGTGCTGATTCGCTCGACACCGTAGAATTGATCATGGAGTTCGAGAAGGCTTTCGATATCCAGATTCCGGACGAGGACGCTGAGAAGATCGCTACCGTTGGCGACGCTATCAAGTATATCGAAGAGCACAAGAAATAATTTATAAAAAGAGCTTTCACAGCCTCTTATAGCCTTAAATTTATGACAGAAAGAAGAGTAGTTGTTACGGGCATCGGTACGATCAACCCGCTCGGTAATAATATTGAAGAGTATTTTTCGAATTTGGAGAAGGGAGTCAGCGGTGCCGCACCGATTACTCATTTCGATGCAGAGAAGTTTAAGACGAAGTTTGCTTGTGAAGTAAAGAATTACGACTCGAACCTCTATTTCGACCGTAAGGAAGTACGCAAGTACGACCTTTTTACACAGTACGCTCTGATCGCGGCCACGCAGGCCGTCGAGGATTCGGGTCTCGATCTGGAGACCGTGGACAAGAGCAGGTGGGCGTAATATGGAGTTCGGGCATCGGAGGAATCAAATCTTTCTTCGATGAGTGTCTGGGCTGGGCCGCAGGGGATGGAACCCCGCGGTTTAGCCCGTTCTTTATTCCTCGCATGATCTCCGACATCGCGGCCGGTTTCATCTCCATGAAGTACGGCTTCATGGGGCCGAACTACTGCACGGTGTCGGCCTGCGCATCTTCGAATCACGGCATGATGGACGCCATGAACGCCATCCGTTACGGCAAGGCCGACGTGATGGTGACGGGCGGTTCGGAAGCTGCGGTCAACGAGCCGAGTGTCGGCGGGTTCAACTCCATGCAGGCGCTCTCCACGCGCAACGACGATCCCCAGCACGCTTCGCGTCCGTTCGACAAGGATCGCGACGGTTTCGTGATCGGCGAAGGCGCCGGAGCCCTGATCTTCGAGGAGTATGAACATGCCAAGGCCCGCGGTGCCAAGATCTACTGCGAAATCATCGGCGGCGGCGCTTCTGCCGACGCTTACCACTTCACCGCCCCTCATCCCGAAGGGAAGGGTGCCATGAAGTCGATGCGCGACGCCATCAAGGACGCCGGCATCAAACCCGAAGATATTGATTATGTGAATGTCCACGGTACCTCGACCCCCGCGGGCGACATCCCCGAACTGAAGGCTGTCGCCGGCGTGCTGGGCGATCACGTCTACAACATCAATATCTCTTCCACCAAGTCGATGACCGGTCACCTGCTGGGTGCTGCCGGGGCTGCCGAGGCCCTGGCCTGCATCTTCGCCATCACGCACGGCGTGGTTCCCCCGACCATCAACTGCGAGAACCTCGACCCGGAGATCGACCCGAACCTGAACCTCACGCTGAACAAGGCGCAGAAGCGCGAAGTGAGGTGTGCCCTGAGCAATACGTTCGGTTTCGGCGGACATAACTCCACGGTCATTTTCCGTAAGATCTGATTACCCTAAAACCGTCCGGGCCGTGTTCGATTTCATACTGCGCCCCCTTAGAAGGAATTTCGGGCGGGATAAGGCGTATTATAAGGTTGTCGATGATATGTTCGGGTTTATCCCGAACAACATCGAACTTTACAAGCTGGCTTTGATTCACAAGTCAGCTTCTTTGGTTCTGGAGGACGGGCGCCCGATCAACAACGAGCGGCTCGAATTCCTGGGCGACGCCGTGATAGAGGCCGTTACCTCGGACTACCTTTTCATCGAGTATCCCGACCGGGACGAGGGGTTCCTCACGCAGCTGCGGTCGAAGATCGTGTCGAGGCAGTCGCTCAACGTGCTGGCCGTGAATATCGGGCTGGATCGTCACGTCATTTCGAACGGTAGCACCAGCGTCACGCAGAAACATATCTACGGCGACGCTTTCGAGGCCATGATCGGCGCGGTCTACCTCGATCAGGGCTATGAATTCGTGAACCGGCTGCTCATCAACCGGATTTATTTCAGACACCTGAGTCTTGACGAGCTGACCGAATCGGAGACCGACTTCAAGAGCCGGCTGATCGAGTGGTGTCAGAAAAACCGTCACAAGATCGCTTTCCGCACCGGTTACGACAAGGAGTATTCGGCGAACCATCCGGTTTTCTACTCCACGGTGCTGGTCGACGGCATGGAGGTCGGCCACGGGTCCGGCGATTCGAAGAAGGAGGCCGAGCAGCATGCGGCTTTTTCGGTGGCGCAGTACATGAGCGACGAGCAGTGCGCCACGCTGCTGGACCGGGTGGACAGGCTGACACAATAACTTTGGTTATTTCCCGTGCGGCTGTATTGCGTGCGGTCTCTGCCGGAGGCCGCCGGACGCATGGCGGGATAACTTCCTATAACATTTCTGAATGAAGACGATAGCCGATAAGATGGCGGTGCGTGGCGTCGATGCGCTGACCGACCGGGAATTGCTCTCCTGCTTACCGAGGATGAACAGAGCGCCGAAGCGCTGCTTGCCGCTTACGGCGGTGCGCTCGCGCGTATCGCATCGGAAGATGCAGCCCGCCTGCGGATGGTCGGCGGGTTGGGGCTCAGGCGTGCCCGCCTGCTGCTTGCTGCCGCCGAGTTCGGCCGCCGCGTCGCTGCGTCGCGGGCTGCGGAAGCGGATGTCATTGCGACGAGCGACGACGTGGTGGCGCTGTTCCGCCCGCAGCTGGAAACGCTTGCCTATGAGGAGTGTTGGGCGGTTTACCTCACCTCTTCCAACCGCATCATCGAGCGCCAGCGCATAAGCCAGGGCGGGGTGCAGGGAACGGTCGTCGACCATAGGCTGGTTGTTAAACGGGCGTTGGAACTGCTCGCCACACAGCTGGTGCTGATTCACAACCACCCTTCGGGGGCTGCGGCGCCCAGTCCGCAGGACAAGGTGCTCACCGAGCGTGTCGCACAGGCTGCGGCGTTGTTCGACATCCGGCTGTTGGATCACATAATCATAGCGCGCGAAGGCGATTTCTCGTTCCTGCGCGCCGGGCTGGTGTAGCACTATTTCTTACTTCCGGCATTGCCGCATATTGCTATGATAGCGATGGCAATGAGCGCAATCAGAAGTTTCATCGTTCCCGTCATTTGTTTGGGTCGTTTCGTCGGGGCGGGACGCAAAAGCGCGGACTCGATCCTACATCCACGGCAGAGGTATTGGACGACCCGAACGGTAGAATGGTAGAATATGCCCGCGCTGAAAAACAGCGAGAGCATCAACCTTCGTTCCTTACCGTCCGGGAAAGTGTCCAATTTTCTGCCGGAAGAAAAAAGCCGATGCACTTTTTTGTCTCTTATGTCGGCGGCCCATGGCAGGCCGCCGTGGCAAATATAGAAATAAAATCGCAACAGAACGGCTTAATTTCCATTTATTTTGTACTTTTGTAATTCGGAAAATAATTTAAAACCAAATACGATGACACAGGAAGAACTCTTCAAAAAGCTGATCGCCCACTGCAAGGAATACGGATTCGTATTCCCGTCGAGCGAAATCTACGACGGTCTGGCGGCGGTGTACGACTACGGACAGAACGGCGTGGAGTTGAAAAACAACATCAAGCGCTACTGGTGGGATTCGATGGTCAAGCTGCATGAGAATATCGTGGGCATCGACGCCGCGATCTTCATGCACCCCCGTACGTGGGAGGCTTCGGGTCATGTCGGCGCGTTCAACGACCCGCTGATCGACAACAAGGATTCGAAGAAGCGTTACCGTGCCGACGTGCTGATCGAAGACTGGCTCGCCAAGCAGGACGAGAAGATCGAGAAGGAGGTGGAAAAGGCCCGCAAGCGTTTCGGAGAGACTTTCGACGAAGCCAAGTACCGCGAAACTTCGCCCCGTGTCGCCGAGACGGCCGCCCGGCGCGACGAGATGCACAAGCGTTTCGTCGAGGCGCAGAACAGCGGCGATCTGGGCGAGCTGCGCCAGATCATCGTGGACTGCGAAATCGTCTGCCCGATTTCGGGTACGCGCAACTGGACCGAAGTGCGTCAGTTCAACCTGATGTTTTCGACCCAGATGGGCTCCACGGCCGATGGCGCCAATACGATCTACCTCCGTCCCGAAACGGCGCAGGGCATCTTCGTGAATTTCCTGAACGTGCAGAAAACCGGACGCATGAAACTGCCGTTCGGTATCGCTCAGATCGGCAAGGCGTTCCGCAACGAGATCGTGGCCCGCCTGTTCATCTTCCGTATGCGCGAATTCGAGCAGATGGAGATGCAGTTCTTCGTACGCCCCGGCGAGGAGATGAAGTGGTGGCAGCAGTGGAAGGAGACCCGTATGGCCTGGCACCGTGCGCTGGGCTTCGGCGACGACCGCTACCGTTTCCACGACCACGACAAACTGGCGCACTATGCCAATGCCGCGACCGACATCGAATACAACTTCCCGTTCGGTTTCAAGGAGGTCGAGGGCATCCATTCGCGTACGGATTTCGACCTGGGCAACCACCAGAAATTCTCGGGCAAGAAGATCCAGTATTTCGACCCGGAAACAGGCGAGAGCTACGTACCCTATGTCGTCGAGACCTCGATCGGTGTCGACCGCATGTTCCTGCAGGTGATGTCGGCGGCTTACACCGAGGAGCAGCTCGATGGCGGCGATTCGCGCGTCGTGCTGCGTTTGCCGGCTGCGCTGGCGCCCGTGAAGGTGGCCGTGCTGCCGCTGGTGAAGAAAGACGGCATGCCCGAGGTGGCGCAGCGGATCGTCGACGACCTCAAATACGATTACAACGTCGTTTACGACGAGAAGGATTCCGTCGGCAAGCGCTACCGCCGCCAGGATGCCATCGGTACGCCGTTCTGTGTGACCGTCGACGGGCAGACGCTCGAGGACGGCACCGTGACGGTGCGCCACCGCGATACGATGGAGCAGGAGCGCGTCATGATCGAGTCGCTGCCTTCGCTCGTCGAAGAGGAGTGCTCGTACCGCAAGCTGTTCCGGACGCTGAACTCTGTTTGGGACGCATCCTTGCCATAGACTACGGGACGAAGCGCACGGGGATTGCCGTGAGCGACCCGTTGCGTCTGATCGCCGGGGGGCTCGATACGGTCGATACGAAGGGACTTGAGGCGTGGCTGGCAAAATATTTCGCCTCGGAGGACGTTAGTACCATCGTGGTGGGAAAGCCCTCGCGCATGGACGGCACGCCTTCGGAAACGTGGCGTTTCATCGAGCCGCTGGCTGTGCGCTTGCGGAAGGCCTGGCCCGACAAGGAGGTCGTCTTCCACGACGAGCGTTTCACCTCGGTGATGGCGCACCGCACGATGCTCGAAAGCGGTATCGGCAAGAT
>JBKSUH010000054.1:0-12193 GCA_047233565.1 Alistipes sp. | reverse complement strand
CCTGGATGCAGTCGCGGATCTGCACCGTCAGCCTCTCCTGTACCTGCAGGCGGCGGGCGAAGCACTCCACCACACGGGCTATTTTGGAAAGCCCCGTGATATGGCCGTTGGGGATGTAGGCGACATGCGCCTTGCCGTAGAACGGTAGCATATGATGCTCGCAGAGCGAATAAAGTTCGATGTCCTTCACCAGCACCATCTGCTTGTACTCTTCGCGGAACGTCGCCGAGCGGATGATCTCCAACGGTTTTTCGTCATATCCTTTCGTCAGGAACGACATTGCCTTGGCGACGCGTTCGGGGTTTTCAGAAGTCCTTCGCGCGAAGGGTCCTCCCCAGCAGCCGCAGGATTTCGGCGTAATGGAGCTTCAGCGCCTCGATGGCCTTGGCGTCGAAACGCTCCACCTTGTTGTAATTTCTCTCTTCCATAGGAACGGCAAAGATAGTGCAAGCCGAGGGCAAAAGCAAGTTTACTTGCAATTTGCCGAGGCGCCGCCTGTTTTTCGTAAAGACGCTTATTTCTCGACGGAATGCAAATACGCGGCGAGTTTGCGTACGGCACGGGCCCGGTGCGACACTTCGTTTTTCTCCCCGGTGGTCATCTGCGCGAAGGTTCGGTCGTATCCGTCGGGGATGAACAGCGGGTCGAACCCGAATCCCTCGTGCCCCGTTTCCCGGTCGATGATGCGCCCCTCGACGATCCCTTCGAAAAGGTGCTCTTCGCCGTCCAGGAGCAGCGATATCACCGTGCGGAACCGTGCCCGGCGGTTGGCCTTCCCTTTGAGGTTTTTCAGCAGCAGCCGGTTGTTGGCCGCGAAGTCGTGCCCGTCGGTGGCGTAGCGTGCCGAGTGTACGCCCGGGGCCCCGCCCAGCGCTTCGACTTCGAGCCCCGTGTCGTCGGCGAAGCAATCCATTCCGGTGCGTTCGTGCAGGTAATGGGCCTTCTGCGAGGCGTTGCCTTCGAGGGTATCCTGTTCCTCGGGGATCTCCTCCGTCACGCCGCAGTCGCGGGGTGTCAGCAACTTGTATCCGGGCCCCAGTACGGCCTGTACTTCGGTGAGCTTGTGTGCGTTGTTGGTTGCGAAAATAATGTCCATATTCTCTTTTTCCGATGCTTGAATCTTTCGTCGGGATGCCCGGCTTTCCTCGCTGCCCGTCTCCGGGGAGTCCCGGGCATATCCGCTTCCCGTCCCGCTGGCCGGGTTATTTCACGACTTCGAGTTTTTCGAGCCGGTCGTCCAGGTCGATCTTGTCGATGATGGTTTTGACCAGGATGTCCATGTCCGAGCCTTCGGAATAGTCGGCCGGGCAGACGTGGCTTACGCGGTTGTCATGGATCAGCGAGGCCATCTCCTTGCGGGCACCCTTATGGTCGGGGTTGTAGACCGCGATCGAATGTCCGCCGGAATTTTTCACCAGCCGCATGCAGGGGATGTCGGTCGTCCCGTCGCCCACGTAGATCATGTGCTTGAACGGCACGGGACGTTCGTTTTCGGGGATGTAACGGTTCACCATCTTGCTGTCGAATACCGATTCGACGCCTTTGTTGATCTTGAAGATGAACTGCGTCTTGTTGGTGTAGTTGACCGCCACGGCGGGCCAGTAGGCGATGCCGTCCACGTCGTAGAGAAACGAGCAGGCGTATATTTTCCGGAATTCGTGGGCGATCTCCGTGCCTTCGATGATCTCCTTCATGCCCGACGAGTTGATGTAGTGCAGAATCCGGATGCCGCGTGCGGCGCCGTAGGCGTTGATCCGCGCAAACCACTCCTTCACGCCCTTGTAAAGCGTCACGCGGCGTCCCGAATCCTGAAATGCCTCGCGCCGCAGCGACAGCCCTTTCGACTTGGCTTCCTGTAACATGCGTGCCATATAGGTCAGTACCATGTCGGCATCCTGTTCTTCGGCCAGCGTGTTGGCCTCCGTCCAGAATTCCTTGTTGCTTTTGCCCACGGCGGGTATGAAGTCGTACTCCTGCATGTTGCCGGGGGCGAGCGTGCCGTCGAAATCGTAGATAAGGGCTATGGTGAATCGGTAATCCATGCTTTTACGGTTGTTTTAGAATTTCAAATATACCTATTTTTCACTATTTTTGCAAAAGAGAGGCCGAAAACACAAAATATAAAAACAGATGGAATTCAAAGAGTTGATCGAAAAACGCCGCAGCATCCGCAAATTCTCGGAGCGTGCGGTGCCGCGTGAGATCGTAGACCGCATCCTGCACGAGACTCTGTCGGCACCATCGGCGCGCAATACCCGTACGACGCGCCTGGTGGTGGTCGACGACCCTGCCCTGGTGGCCCGCATGGCCGACATGCGCGATTACGGTTCGGCGTTCATGAAGGGTGCCCCGCTGGCGATCGTCGTGCTGGGCGATACCACGAAAAGCGACCTGTGGCGGGAGAACGCCGCGATCTCGGCGACCATCCTGCAACTGGCGTGTGTCGACGAAGGACTGGCTTCGTGCTGGGTGCACATCGACGGCCGCCCGCGCCGCAAGGACGAGCCCGGCGGGGAGACTGCCGCCGGCTACCTGCGCAGCTTCCTGCCCATCCCGGCGGACTGCCAACCCCTCTGCGCCGTTGCGGCCGGCTACTCCGACTTCACGCCCGCCTCCTGCCCGACGCGGACGACGCGGCGCGGATCATCCGCCTTTAAACAGTTTTTCCGGCTACAGCAGAACCACGTGTTTGCGCAGCATGTCGACGATCTGCGTCCGCAACTGCAGGGCGTTGATCGGCTTGCCATGTAGCCGTCGAATCCGCTCTGGAGCACCTTCTGTTCGTCGGAAGCGAATGCGAACGCCGTCACGGCGATGATCGGGACGCTCTCTGACAGTTTGCGTATTTCGGCCGTGGCCTCGTAACCATTCATCACGGGCATGTTGATATCCATCAATACGAGATGCGGACGGCGCTGCCGGTATATTTCGACCGTTTCCAACCCGTTCCATGCGTGCAGAAGCGTGTATTCTTTGCGCAGGATCGATTCGAACAGCCGGTAGTTGCTGTCATTGTCCTCGGCGATCAGAATCACCAGTTTGTCCTTTTCGACCGAGATGACGGGATATTGCTCCTCCGTCCTTTGCGCCGCGGCCTTTCCCGGAACATAGGGCAGGATAAACCAGAATTTCGATCCTTTGCCCTCTTCCGACTCTACGCCGATATTCCCACCCAGATGCTCCACGATCGTCCGGCAGATGGAAAGCCCGAGCCCCGTGCCCTGCTTGAACGAGTTGAGTTTGACGAAGCGCTCGAAGACTGCGTCCTTCCGTTCGGCGGGGATACCGCAGCCGGTGTCCGCAACCCAGAAATAGAGTTGTCCGGCACGGAGTTCGTAGCCGAAGCGGATCGATCCCCGGTGCGTGAATTTCGCGGCGTTCGTCAGCAGGTTTATCATCAGCTGCGAAAGGCGGTTGCGGTCGGTGCGGACGTGGCAGGTTTCATACCGCTGTTCGAATACCAGCTCCACGTTTTGGTCGGTTTTCAGCCTCATGACGTTCTCTTTCTCGCGCATCAGCTTGTTCAGTTCGAAATCCGTATGGACGAATTCGAGCGTCCCGGCCTCGATCTTCGAAAGGTCGAGGATATCGCTGATGAGTTGCAGCAACAACGTATTGTTGCTTTCGATGATCGACATGTATTCCTGCTTTTCCTGCTCTTCGTCCGTCGAGGCAAGGATGCCCGAAAACCCGACGATGGCATTGAGCGGCGTGCGTATCTCGTGGCTCATGTTGGCCAGGAATGCCGATTTCAGGCGGTTCGACTCTTCGGCACGGTCGCGTGCGGTGAGCAGCTCCTGCTCCATCTGTTTGCGTTCGGAGATCACGAGCGATGTCCCGACCAGCGACAGCGGCCTGCCATCGCAGTCGCGGGTTTCGACCGTGGCCTGTGCCTCGACCCACTCCATGTGCCAGTGCCCGCTCTCGTTGGATACGACGCGGAACTCTTCGCAGACCTTCTCCGTATGCCCTTCGATCAGGTTCCTGTAAGCTGCGCGGACGCGTTCCCGGTCTTCCTTGTGGACTTTCGAGAAGTAGCACTCCTCGTCCACCGCAAGCGAAGCTTCGTTTTGCAGGATCGCCTCTCCGGAGGCGGCTTTGACCGGTTTGTTGATGTCGCAGAGGATGGTGCGGTTGTTCAGGTCGCATTTCCACGGAACGATGTTGGCCACGTCGAGCGCCAGCGAGAGCTTGTGGTTGATCAAGTCAGTTTCTGCTGCACCTTGTGCAGCGCGGTGCCGTCCAGACAGAAGATGTCGATGTGGTCGGTCAGGTACGAGCGGCTGAGAACCACCTCGAAAAAGATGTCCAGCGGTTTGTAGTAGAAGGGATAGGTGACGGTCCGGTTTTCCGTCAGGACGATGTTCACGAGCCGCAGGAACTCGGAGAACGAATCGGCGAAAAGTTCGCTCCCCGTTTGCCGACGACCTGATTCCGGGGCAGGAACGTCCGTTCGAAGTAGGCGTTTATGTCGCTGAATTCCGTATCGGCGGGATAGTGTTTCTCGTCGAATATGACCGTTCCTGAATGTAGATGATCGGCATCCGGTTGAACAGGTTCGCATATTTTATCTGGCTTTCCGATTCCCGTCGGCGGGCCGCTTCGACCTTCGCATGACGCGGATGCGCCATTGCTGGAAGAGGATGAACAGCAGGAAGAAACCGCCGCATAGGATGATCGCCGTTCTGTTCCGCTCCGCGAATGTCTCCGGTTTGTCGATGAATACCGAATCCGGGGACATATTTCGGGTGAAATCTTGTTGCGCAGCATCGCCGGATAGTTGAACGTCGGGTGTGCGTCGGTCGGGGTGTAGAACGGAATGTCGCGCGGCTGGCGTCCCTCCAGAATGGTGTTGAACGTCTTGATGATCTGCCGGTTGTATACGCTCACGTCGTATGTGAATCCGCCTACCACGCCGCTGTTTTTCACCGAAGAGGGCCATAGTGCGAACAGCGGAGCCGTCGAACTTGCGATGATCTTGAAGGGATTGGCCGTTATCTCGGTATTGCCGGCGATATTTCTTGTGTAGTGCCACGAGGAAAGAGCACGCCGGTATGCCGGGTGTCGGTGACGTTCAGCGAGTCGAGCAGCTGGTCCACGCTCATGTTCGAAGCCTTGTAGGAGGTGAACCGCATTCCCGGATAATCGGTGTCGAGCAGTTTCTTCAGCTCGTCTTCGTATTGCTGGTTGATATAACGGCCGTCGCGGACGAATACGAGGCGGTTCATCTCCGGAATCATGCGGCGCATCAGCTCGATGGTCTGTTCGAGGTAGATCGGGGCGTAGAGCAGTGTCAGATTGTATTCCCGCTCAGCTCCCGGAGCGGAATGCGCTCGGAGTGCGGGATGGCCCGCTTGCTGACGTAGTACTTGTCGGGGCCGATGAAATCCTCCTCGGCGCAGATGATCGACGGGATGCCTTTCCCCCATCCTTTCGGCGAAGTCCCGCATGATGAAGGCCGGGGCGCCGATGTATATCAGCATCCGGGGCGGATTCTTGCCGTATTCACGGGAGAGATTCGTCCGGAAATTGTCCAGATCCGACTGCTGGTCCATCAGGAGCGTGTTCATATGCTCGACGTATACTTCGAGGTTTTCGATCTGCTCTATCCGGGCGGTGATGTCGGTGATTATCTCCCATCCCCACGAGGAAGATTCGTTGTAGCTGTTGATTATCAGTACGTAATCACGTTTGTCTCCCGGAGGGCTGCTGGTGGCGTTGGTGAAAGGATGAGCCAGCAGGCATCCGAAAATCATGACCCAGAGCAACGCCTGAAGCGTCAGTCCGAACGGTTTTTTCAGTAAGTTCATGGTGTGGGACGGGTTCCGTGTGCCGAGCGCGGGGACCGGATGCGGAGATTAGGGTGAGACGACGCAGGTTTTTAGTGAAAAGAGACGCAAAAAAGAGGATCGGAGCCGTAAAGACCGCCGTGCGGCGGTCTTTACGGCTCTCGAATCATCTATTTGTTTAAAACGGGTTTAATGTCCTTGATACGCAACTGGGTGGTTACCGTACCGCGGTAGTGGTTTTCGACGATTTGGTAGCATACGTCGATCGGGCGTCCCGAACGCACCCATTCGTAGTGCGTGGGCTGCTGGAAGGCGATCGACTGGATCTTGGTGTTGGGCTTCTGCCGCTGTATAAGGTCCATGCGCAGGTGCTCGCACTCCACGCCGACCAGTTTGGCGTCGCCGTGGTTGCTGACCCGTAGGTGGCGAAGACCGGCGCCGTATTGCCCGGCCCGAAGGGCTGGAAACGGTTGAGGTCCTTGCGGAATGCGGGCGTGATGTCCGAGAAGAGCAGTTCGCTGTCGATGTCCACTTGGGGCATCAGCATCTGCGGGTCGATGTTCTCCTCGACATAGGCGTTGAACCTGCGCGTGAATTCCTCGACGTTCTCGGGTCGCATCGTCAGCCCGGCGGCATACATATGCCCGCCGAAGTTCTCCAGCAGATCCGAGCACGACTCCACGGCCTGGTAAAGGTCGAAGCCCGGTACCGAGCGTGCCGACCCCGTCACGAAGCCGTTGCTCATCGTCAGCACCACCGTCGGCCGGTAGTAGGTCTCGATCAGGCGCGAGGCGACGATTCCCACGATGCCCTTCATCCACTTGGGATTGTAGATCACCGTGCTCTTCAGCTCTTTCATTGCGGGGTTGCGCTCGATAAAATCGTGCGCTTCCTGCGTCACCGAACGGTCGATCGACTTGCGATCCTGGTTGTAGGCGTCGATGACGTTCACGAACTCCGCGGCGATGCTTTCGTTGCCTTCGATCAGCAGCTCGACGGCGGCGTGGCCGCCCGAAGGCGACGCATTCTCGTCGTTCTCGTCCATGCGCATGCGCCCGGCGGCGTTGATGCGGGGACCGATCTTGAAGACGATGTCGTCGATGGTGATGTTGTGCTTGTCCAGACCGCAGATCTTGATGATCGACAGCAGGCCCTTCGACGGCTCGCGGTTGAGGTCTTTGAGGCCGAAATGCGCCAGAATGCGGTTTTCGTCCACCAGCGGCACGATGTCCGAAGCGATGCTCACGACCAGCAGGTCTAACAGCGGGCTGATCTGTTCGAACGGGATCCGGTTTTTCTGCGCATAGGCCTGCACGAGCTTGAAGCCCACGCCGCAACCCGACAATTCGTCGAACGGATAGGAACAATCGACCCGCTTGGGATCGAGGACAGCTACGGCACGGGGAATTTCCTCGGCCGGGAGGTGATGGTCGCAGATGATGAAATCCACGCCCTTCGTCTTTGCATAGACTACCTTTTCCGTGGCTTTGATACCGCAGTCCAAGGCGATGATAAGACCTACGCCCTTGCGGGCTGCCAGGTCGATGCCCTTGACCGAGATACCGTAACCTTCGGTATAGCGGTCGGGGATGTAGAACATCAGGTTTTTATGCCCGATCTGGCGCAGGAACTTGTACACCAGTGCAACGGCCGTACAGCCGTCCACGTCGTAGTCGCCGTAAACCATGATCTTCTCATTGTTACGAACGGCCTGTTCGACCCGCTCGACCGCCTTGTCCATATCCTTCATCAGGAACGGGTCGTGGAGGTCGGCGAGGCTCGGTTTAAAGAACTTGTCCGCCTTTTCTACGGTGTCTATGCCTCTCTGTACGAGCAGGTTCGCCAGCACGGGAGAAATCCTGAGCACGGCAGCGAGCTTCGCCACCGCCTCGGAATCGCCCTGCGGTTTCACTACCCATCGTTTTTCTATAGGCATACGATTTACTATTTATATATTCTAACATTTAATATCTCACTTAAAAATTTGACAACGAGCGACTTTACTTCGCCCATCGGGGCCTTGCGACCCGTTTCCCGTTCGATCGAGGTCACTCCCCGGTCGGTAAACCCGCAGGGGTTGATGCGCGAAAACCACTCCAGATCGGTCGTTACGTTCAGCGCGAACCCGTGCATGGTAATATAACGCGACGAACGGACTCCTATTGCGCATATCTTGCGCGGAGCGCCCGCCGGCGTGCATTTTCCGCCGCCGTCCGCGGTCCGGTGATCGCCTTCTTGCGCGATTCCCGCTCCCACCCAGACCCCCGAGGCGCCTGCCATGCGGCCGGCGGTGATGCCGTATACCGCCACGGTACGGATGACGGCCTCTTCCAGTGCCCCGATGTAGTCCCTCAGCCCGATGCCCAGACATTCGAGGTCGAGGATCGGATAGCAGACCAGCTGCCCCGGGCCGTGGAAGGTGATGTCGCCCCCTCTGTCGATGTGAAAGAACTGTGCGCCCATCGCTTCGAGCGCTTCGCGGCCTATCAGCAGGTTTTCGGCATGGCCGCTTTTGCCGAGTGTGTATACCGGCGGGTGTTCCACCAAAAGGATCGTGCCCGCCTCTTCCGAGGACGGCGTTGCGCCTCCGGCGCTGCCGTCCGGTTCGTTTTTCCGGCTGTCAGGGCATCGAACAGTCCCTGCTGCAATTCCCAGCAGGTTTTGTAGTCCATCAGTCCGAGATCCCGGCAGGAAGCTTCCATCGCTACAAACTTTTGACGCTCTTCAGGGCCTCTTCCGCCATGTACGACGAGCGGACTAAGGGTGCGCTCGCGCAGTAGCTGAAGCCCATTTCCAGCGCTTTCAGTCTGTACCATTCGAATTTTTCAGGAGTGATATACGCCGCAACGGGGTAGTGCTCCAGAGTGGGACGAAGGTACTGACCGAGTGTTACGATCCCCACGCCTGCGTCGCGCAGGTCGTGCAGGGTTTGTAATACTTCATCATCGCTCTCGCCAAGTCCGACCATCAGTCCGCTTTTCGTTGCGACGCCCTGTGCACTGAGGTAGCGCAGGGTTTCCAGGCTCGTACGGTACTTTGCCTTGGAACGCACCACCGGGGTCAGCCGCTCGACGGTTTCGATGTTGTGCCCGATTATATCGGGCTTCGACGCGACGACCACGTCCAGCGGGGCGGGCTGTGCGTCGAGATCGGGAATAAGGAGCTCAATTACGGCGCCGGGATTCTGTGTGCGGATGGCGCGGACGGTTTGGGCCCAGTGTGCGGCACCGCCGTCAGGCAGGTCGTCACGCGTCACAGAAGTAACGACGACATACCTCAGTTTCATCAGTGCGACGCTTTCGGCGACCCGTCGGGGTTCCTCGGCGTCGGGGGCAAGGGGGTGTCCTGTTTTCGTTGCACAGAAGCGGCAGCCTCGGGTGCAGATGTCTCCCAGGATCATGAAGGTTGCGGTTCTGCGGCTCCAGCATTCGGCCTTGTTCGGACACATGCCGCTGCTGCAAATCGTATGCAACACATGTTTGTCGACTATTTGCTGTACCTCGGCATATTCCGGGGTGCGGTGGAGCCGGATCTTCAACCATCCTGGTTTTTTCAGTACATCTACCTTGTCATAAAACTTCGGCATTTAAGTTCATTATTTTCCAATTGATGCAAAAATACGAAAAAATAATTGATAATTCCTATGAATGCCCTATTTTCTTTCGGCATCTCGTTCCTGATACGCCTCTTCGCGGGTTTGCCTGCTCCGGGCCTTTCCCCGGGCTGTTTTCGGGTTTCGCCGGCGGCGGTATTCGCAGTATGCAATTAAAAAAATAAAAAATGCGGCCTCGAAAATCGCAATTATTCAATATCGGATACTGCCGGAGGACTTTTTTGCACAGAGAAAGGGGTTTGCTGCCTGGCAGTAGCAAACCCCTCTGGTTAGGTTAGTTAGGTTAATGAGAGTGGGAGAATCCCACGTTTTGTTATACAAAGATAAATGGAAAATCACAATCTTCCAAATCTTTTGTAACATTTTTTTAACCTAACCGAAAAAAATCTTTTAAATTATAATTAAAAATTTTAAAATACTAACGGTTTTGTAAGTTGCGAACTATAACGCCTCGCGGATTTCCTCGGTTTCCTTAGCGGCGGGCTGCGCCTCGGGAGCGAGCGAAGTGATGTGGCGGTTCCGGTAAGCGGCCGGCGTCATCTGGTACTCCTTTTTGAAAAGTTTAATAAAGTGCGACGTGTTGGGGAATGTACAGGCATTGCCGATTTCCGAAATCGACTTCGAAGTCGAAATCAGCAGCAGACGCGAATGCATCAGGCGTTGGCGGATGTACCATTTGTGGGGCGGCATCATGAAATGGCGCCGGAATTCCTTTTTGAACGAGGTGAGCGAACGGTTCGTCAGCTTCGAAAGTTCTTCGATCGAAATATCCTTGAAGATGTGGTCGTAGACGATCTGTTCGAAATTCTCCTTGGCCGCGTCGACGTTGCTCAGCAGTTTGCTCTTCAGGCAGCAGTCTTCGTGCGAGGCGATGAGGTAGATCAATTCGGTCATTTTGATGTTCTCGGCCGTCTCGTCGCGGTGGAAATCCTCGTCGCGCAGGTAGTTGTTGGTGTTGATGAAAAAGTTGCGGATCGAATTCCAGGCAGGCATAGAGACGTGCGAACGGTTGCGGCAGTTTTCGCACGAATGTTCGTTCGAAATGTTCAGTCCGTAGGTGATGTTCAGGTGCAGCAGTATCCGCTGGAGGTCAGCCGGCGTATAATAAAAGAGCACTTGCTCGAAGGGTTGTCCGTTTTCCGGGAAGTTCTCGATATAGTGATGCCCGATGCCGAGGTAGAATACGTCTCCGCGCGTAAGGGTCTGGCGCTTATCCCCGTCGTAAATATATTTCGTGCCTCGGAGGATGTAACCGATTGCGTAACGTGAAAGCGCCTGAGACTGGATTCCGTTGTGAAGGGCTTCTACGTACTTCACAATCATCGGCTGCTGGGCCGACGAATTTAATGAATTCTTCATATCAAATCGTATTTTAAGTTTTTTTGAACAATGAGTTGCGTCACCGATTGCTCATTTCAAAAATACAATTAAAACTTTTCAATCTACCATAATCAATAGCACATTTGGGCACAAAGTGGCAAATAGAACCGTTTGTGCTATGTTTCGAACTAAATAGATTATTGTAAAACTGCGCTAATGACGGCAGAGGCGAGCAATAGCAGGTAGAGGGGAAGGGCGATCGCCCGGTGGATGCGCACGAACATAAAGGGCAGCAGGACGGCCGAAGGCACCGCCGCGAGGGCGACGGTTGCAGGTGTGGCGGCGGGACCGCACAGTGCGGCGGCGGTCAGCAGGAGCGCACTTATATTGAATATGAATATGAGACGCGGTTTGGTGCCGAGGGCGTAGATGTCCGAGAGGAAAACAGCAGGGCCGTCAGGTCGAGGAGGAAGACGGCTCCCGGCAGGACGAGGGTTCTGCACGGGCGTCGAGAGGAACAGCGACAGCGGCGTTCCGGCGATGAATGCGCTTCCCGGTTCCGCGACCTGAGCGAGAAACTCGCCTCCGGCGGCCAGTTGACGTAGCAGAGCGTGAGAGCGGGCAGCAGCAGGCCCGCAACCGCGACGGCGACTTCGCGCAGCGTGCGCCGGAAAAGCATGACGGCCAGCGGCAGCAGGATCAGGAGCGGCGCTGCGGCCGTGGCGACGAGCGGCAGCAGTCCGATGTAGAGCGAGGCGCGGAAGATGGCGTCGAAGCCGAATCCGTTGCAGTACGAACGGCAGAAATTCTTCGTGGCGAGGGCCAGCAGGGCCGATGCGGCGAAGGTCGTCAGGCAGTCGCCGCTGACGGCGAGGCCGCAGGCGATCGCTCCGTAGAGCGGGATGGCGAGACAGGTTCCGACGGAGTAGAGGTTGTAGCGTACGGTGAGGCGCCCGACGGACATGCCCGTGAAGAGCATCAGCAGTCCGGCGATCCAGCGCGCCCAGACGGGATGTGCGGCCTGGAACTGCGCCAGCAGTTCCCCGGGAAAGAGACCGCGGTGCGCCGGCGGCATTCCGGCCTATATCGACGGTTCCTGCGGCATGGCCGGCCTGCACCGCCATGGACACGGCGGGGCCGCCTGCGTTCCACATCGCGACGACGGCGAGTGCGAAGAGGGTCATGAAGGCCGGTACGAGCGGCTGCCGGGCGATGTCGATTTTCATGTCGGAAGGCTTTTTTCCTCGGGCAAAATTAGCGAAAAAAGCCGGAATAATGCGTAACTTTGTGGTACGATGTTAGAAAACCAGTACCAATACGAGTTTCGGGAGGCCGGTTGCGACGAGGCCGGCCGGGGGTGTTTGGCCGGGCCGGTATTCGCCGCTGCGGTGATCCTTCCGCCCGATTTTCACGACCCGTTGCTCAACGATTCGAAGCAGATGACCGAGCGGAACCGGGACAGGCTCCGCCT
>JBKSUH010000053.1:0-12423 GCA_047233565.1 Alistipes sp. | reverse complement strand
TTCCGCGTCTGCTGGCTGTGGCAGAATTGGCATGGACACCGCAGGAGAAGCGCGAATGGAGCGATTTCAAAGTCCGGATGAACTCCCATATCCCACTGTTGCAGCAACGGGGGCTAAATACTTTTACGCTGAGCGACGAAGTTGAGATCACGACTCGCATTCGTTCCGGAAATAGAGCGGTTGAGGTGACTCTCGACTGTGAGAAATATCCCGCAGAGATTCGCTACACGTTAGACGGAACCCCGCCGACGCCCGACGCTTCGCTTTACGAAGCTCCTTTTACCGTGACCGATTCGACGGTGGTCCGGGCCGCCGTATGTCGGGATGGAGTGATTCGAAGTCCTGAACGGAAACAATTGGTTACTCTCGCCGCGGAGATCGACAACTATTATCCGTTCGATGTGCCGGAAATCTGGAAAGAATATTTCGATTAATCGTTCCATCGACTATTGTGCGTTATCGCCTTTTCTTTTTGGGCGGCAGACTGTGCGCAGCCTTGAAACGGAGTCGGACGTGGCTGACTTTGGGTTGATTCGGGAAAAGGTCCGGGTGGAGGGAATAACAGACAGCCCTTTTATTTTCGGCCTTCGGATTTTTCCCGTATGCCCTAGCGCGGACGAATATGCCGTTGGGTCGCTCCTGTTCCGAAAGATCGTCTTCATTTCGCAAACAGAAACGACATCGTAATTGACGTTCCGGAGGGGGCAATGCCCGATAAACACACCGGTCGATAACCGATTCGTCATAGATCGCCCCGGAGATTTGCTAGTTTTCAAAATCAAAGATCCCCGGGGCTTATCGTACGATTCAGAAGCGATCGATATTTATGTGAACGGTTCAACATCGCATATAATCGGCTTATCTATCAGGTTCAATCTATTTAGAGACGGGAGAACCAAATATTTAAAGTCATACGCTCTATATTAGTGTACAAGCGTTTGTCAATGTGTTTATGTTCCTCAATATTCCGGAACGATAACCCATATCCTCCGAGATAGTTTTGTTGTTCACGATCATTTGATGGAATATAACCATTGGAGGACTGTCTATTTATCATGGTGAAGTCATTCTAAATAAATTATCCAATTTGAAAAATCGGGACATTTTATTAAATTTGTATTCAATAACAGGAGTTGTTTGACAAGATGGAACGCAGATGCGAACAAATGCATACGACTGTTTCCTAACCATTACCTGCTATATGCAAATAGAGTCATAACTTTTTAAGTTACAACTCTATCTAAAAATGAATGGATAATACCAACGTACGACCATCTCGGCGGCATGGTTCGACCGCTACTATACCAACAACTATGTGACCCGCCGCTCCACGGCCAACTTCAACCTCAAGTGGGACATTGTCGACGGCCTGTCGGCTTTCGCCCAGATCGCCAACCACAACTCCTACAAGAACAGCTACCAGTATCTGGCCGGCAACGCCATCAGCCAGACCCGCCAGACCTACGAAGGGTGGTCGCAGACCAACCGCCTGAGTTTTCAGGCGCACGTCGATTACAACAAATCCTTCGGCGACCACAATCTCAGCGCCATGGCCGGATACGACTTCCTCAAGCGCAAGATCAACGGCATGTCGATGACCGTGCAGGGCGCCGAGTCCGACAAGACCCCGACGCTGGGGGCGGGCACCACGCCTACCGCATGGACCGACACCCAGACGCCGTGGTGCCAGATCTCCTATTTCGGACGTCTGAACTACAACTACAAGGAGAAATACATGCTGGGCTTCACCATGCGCGCCGACGGTTCGTCGCTCTTCGCCAAGGATAACCGCTGGGGCTATTTCCCCGCTGTTTCGGCCGGCTGGGTCGTTTCCGAGGAGAAGTTCTGGAACGTCGAGAAGTTCAACCAGCTGAAACTCCGCCTGAGCTACGGTCTGACGGGTAACAACAACGTCGATTATTACGACACGCTCGGTGCTTACAGCGTGACGGGCATCTATGCCGGTTCGGGCGCTACGCTCGCTTCGACGCTGCCCAACCTCGGCCTGACGTGGGAGAAGACCAAGCAGTTCGACATCGGCGTCGACATGGGATTCTTCAACGACCGCATCCGCCTGATGGCCGACTATTACAACAAGAAGACCACCGACCTGCTCTTCAGCGTCACGCTGCCCGATACGTCGGGTTACGGCTCGGCCCGGCAGAACGTCGGTTCGGTACGCTTCTACGGCGCCGAGGTGGAACTCTCGACGGTGAACATCCAGAGCAAGAACTTCACCTGGACGACCGACTTCACCTACTCGTTCAACATGAACAAGGTGTTGTCGCTCCCCGACGAGTACAGGTACAAGGACGTCGACGGCAAGGATGCATGGCGTATCGGCGGGTACACGATGTCGGAGACGGGATTCCGTTTCGGCGGCACGGCCGTCGGCGAGCCGCTGGGACGCATCTACGGCTACAAGACCTCCCATATCATCGAATCCGAGGCGCAGGCCGACGCCGCGCTTTACGACTCAACTCGCACGGCATCCGCCGTTCGGACGGCCGTTCGATCGCCGGGCGCAAGGACATCGGCGACTACGAATGGCTCAACCGCGCCGGGTCGGCGCGTACGGCGGACGGCAGCGAGCAGATCAACGACGAGGACATGTTCCTGCTGGGGGTACGTGACGCCCCACTCCACCGGCGGTATGAACAATACCTTCAAGTACAGGAACCTCTCGCTGTCGGTCTACGTCGACTATGCGCTGGGGCACTCGGTCTACAACTACATGTATACGCGCGGCCTGCAAACCTCGATGGGCAACTGCAACTGGAACCTCATCTACGATGCGAACGACTGCTGGCAGAAGCCGGGCGACAACACCAAGCTGGCGCGCCTGTCGGCCAACGACGCCGACGGCGGCAACAAGAACTATTCGCGCATCTCGGACATCAACGTGCAGAAGGGCGATTACCTCTGCCTGCGCGACGTGACGCTGTCGTACAGCTTTCCCAAGCGGTGGATCGGCAAGCTCGGGCTGGGCAACCTGACGGTCTCGGTATCGGGCAACACGCTCTGCTACTGGACCGGCGTCAGGGTATTTCGCCCGAATCCGCCTCGGTCGGCAGCTCGACGGCATGTACAGCGTTACCAGTTCGAGCGCCACTTCGTTCAACAACTATCCTCCGACGCGCAAGGTGCTCTTCGGCCTCAAGGCGACCTTCTGAGAATGCGGATGATTCGGTGATCTAAAAACAAGAATGCTATGAAATATATGGAATAATCCTTTCTGTTCTGGGGGCCGCCTCGGTTGCGCTGAGCACTTCCTGTCACGGGAACTCGACGTCACGCAGTCCGACAAGCTCAACACCACCAACATGTGGACCAGCGAGAGCGACCCCTCACCGCCACTACCGGCATCTACTACGCCTGCGGCAGGCGTTCGCCAAGCAGGCCAACTCCTTCTGGGGCGAACTGCGTCGAACCCGGCCATGTGGGGCAAGGGCACCGGCCGCTCGCTGTGCACAACGACATGCTGGACGTCATGCTCAACACCCTCAGCGCCTCCGATGCCTCGACCGACTGAGCTATCTTTACACCACCATCGACCAGTGCAATCAGGTGCTCAAATACGCTCCCGGAATCGGCATGTCCGGGGACAATATGAACTACTGTCTGGGCAACGCCCGTTTCATCCGGGCGTACTGCTACTTCTGGATCGCCCGCGTGTGGGGCGAGGCTCCGGTGATTACGACTCCGACCGAGGAACCGGCGAGGCGATCTATCCTCGCGCCATCCGGTCGCCGAGGTCTATGCCCGGATCGAAGACGACCTGAACGCTGCGGCGGGGTATATCAGGACCAATGCGAAGGGCTGCTACTATGCGACGGCCGACAACGTCAATCTGCTCCGCCGACTTCGCGCTCTGGATGTATGCGGCGGGCGGCGGCGACGGCTACCTGACCATGGCCGAGACGGCTTTGGCGCGCGCGTCGCCGGCCTGCTCGACCGTTCGCCGACGTGTTCAGCATCTCGAACAAGAAGAACAGGAGATCGCTTTCGCCCTGCATCTGGAGAATGGCAGTATACGTCGGGCAGCTACTTCTCCTACTATCTGGGGCAGCACCCAGATCAAGGCCAGTACCGCAACGCTCCGACGGGTGCCCGTCAGTTCGAACCAGTGGTTCTCTACTCGGACGACTTCATCGGGTTCCTCAAGCGGAGCAAGGAGCTGGGCGACCAGCGGACCGATGTGACCTACATGGAGCGCACGGGCGTCAGCGATATGTACGAAGTCATCCAGTGGCCCAACAAGCTCATCGGCAATATCTCTACGGGCACGATAGTCTGGGAGCAGGATTTCATCCTCTACCGCCTATGCGCAGTATTACCCATGCTGGCCGAACTGCGCTACCACCGGAAGGACTATTCGGGAGCGCTCACGGCCTCAATACGCTGGCGCAGCGCGCCTACGGCAAAGCGAATTTCTATACCGACTCCTCGGCCGCAGCCGTCCGGCAGGCGCTCGTGGACGAACCTCAGAGAGTTCGCCGAAGAGGGCAACGTCTATTTCACGCTGATCCGTCTGGGGGCGATCCTTGATTACAACCCCTACCGCTGTGGACGGGCTGGGACAGTGCGGCATCGACACGTCGCGCCCCAACCAGCTGCTGATGCCCGTGTCGAAGAGGCGATGAACAAGAACAACAAGATCACGCAGACACAGGGCTGGTCGTAACGGTGTATTGTTTAATGAAAAAGCTGACTCATAATGAAAACATTACGAATGCTATATACGGCGGCGCTGCTTTGCAGCCTGCGCTTGCGGGCTGTTATCGACCGATACCGACGATGACCTGCTTTCGACGGCGACGCTCATCAGCATCTATCCCTCGACGGTCTCGGTCGGCGCCACCGCGACCCAGAATGTGGTCGTCACGCTCGCGCCGAAATCGAAGCGGAATCTGGACTGGTCCTGTTCGGTCCAGTCCGCATGGAACGACCGCGGTCGGGAAAAGGTCCCCGGCGAAAGCACGGGAACCGTTTATGGGGACGCCGTTGTCCCGTCTTCCTCGAAAATACGGCTTACAAACGTCAGACGACACTTACGATCACGGCATCCGACGGCACGGTGCTGGAAGTCCCGGTCGTGCAGAAGGGCATCTATGCCGACGCCTATGTGACCGCGCCCGAATCGCTGACCTTCATGGCCGAGAATCGCAGCCCGCTGCCGTTGCGATCGACACCAATATGGATACCTTTGCGGCGTGTCGATTCCGACTGGTGTACGGTCGTCGATAACGGCGACGGCGATAACGGTGACCTGCACCGAATACGGCGACAATACGGCGGACCGCACGGCCGAAATCACCGTCACGGCCGGCACGCCGACACGAGCGAAGCCCGGACGGTCATTCCCGTCACCCAGCTGCGCAAGGACGTACTGCTACCTCTACGGCAGCGGCGCTTAGTACCCGACCCGCGAGAAGTGGGGTCAGATGACCAAACTTTCCGACCGGGTGTATGTGGACAGCGTCTATGTCAAGAACGGACGTTTCTCGGTTTACACTACCGAAGGCGATACCTACCACCTCGACGGCGCCGGCAATCTCTCGGCAGCCGAAACCGACCCTGACGGTCGATGTGGCCGGACTGCGGATCGTTACGCTCAACCTGAACGAGAAGACCTATTCGATCGAGCGCATCACGACTCCCAACTGCCTGCCCGACAGTGAAGTGGCGAAATACGCGACCTCGACCTACACGGCCAACGGCCGCACCGTCTGGATGCGCGCGGGTCTCGACTGGAACGGCGGCGAGAATATCGGCGGCATCAAGCTCGGCAGCCGCATGGTCTCCGATGCGAACAACGTCGGCGGCTATACGTCGGAACCTCAGCAGCTACGAGACGGTCCGTGTGAGCGATTACGACGAAGTCGAGCGGCGGCAAGGCGCAGGGCGAAGTGGAGATGTCCGCCAAATACGCCGCATCTATCGCTGACCGAGTTCTGACGGCACCCGAAGGCCGCCGTTGAGCTGGCGCGCCTGCTTACGGACTGGCCGCGGAGTACCGTCCCGGCAGTACGTTCGTCGATGCCGTCGGCAACGATATCCCCGTGAGCAGCGTGAAGTCGCTTGCCTCTGCCGATTTCGAGAATACGCCGAGTCTTTCGATGCAGATTCAGGCATCTGTCCCTACGGCTGGCATGTAGCCAACGTGCAGGACTTCTACGACATGCTCTGCGCCGCGGCCGCAGCCAGGGCGTGACGCCGAATCCGCTCAGCGCCATGATCGGAAAGTGGAGCGTGCCCGATGTGCTGCGTTCGGCCGAAGGGTGGAGTGCGGCGCCGACGCGCCACGCGGCCGCCGATGCGTTCGGATTCGACTTCTTCCCGCAGGGCCGCCGGCTGTTCAAGTCCGGGTATCAGTATTATGCTTCCCGCGGCGAGATGTTCATCTGCCATCCGGGCGGTTTGAGCAGCGGCGTCTACCAGTGCTGGCGTATCAATGCGCTGACCAACAATGCCGCGACCTGACCGTCAGCACCACTTATAATATCGGCGACTGCTCGGCGTCGTTCCGCTGCGTCAAGAATTACGAGAATTTTAAGGACCGACCGGCTGCGGGGCATACCGCCTGCGGCCGGATCTTAACAACGAATCTGAATTATGAAATACTGAAACTGCTCCTGCTGTTTGCGATGGGCGCTTCCCTTTCGCTGGCAGGCTGCAACGACGATTACCTGCCCGGTCGAATATCCCGTGTACGATCCCGACGGCGGTTCGGATAACGGCGGCGGCGATGAAATTCCCGTTCCCGAAAGGTGAACAACAAGGTCGTCGCCCACCGCGGCAGCTCGGCGAGGCCGGGACCGCCAAATATCCGACAACTCGATCGCTTCGCTCAGTTACGCCATCAGTCTGGGGTGTTACGCCTCGGAGTGCGATATTTACTGGACTGCCGACAACAACGTCGTCGTCGCGCATGCCGCCAACGGCTGTTATGTGAACGACCTCAAGCCGTGGGAACACACGCTCGACGAACTGCGTGCCGGGGCAAGCTCTCAACGGCGAGCTGCTGCCGACGTTGGAGGAGTTTATCGACGTGGCGCTCCATGCCGGAACGACGCGGCTCTGGCTCGACGTGAAACGGATCGAGGTGGGCGGCGCGACCTCAACACGGCCGAGTCGGTCAAGGCCTGCTCGCGGGCCTGCGAGATCATCAGGGAGAAGAAGGCCCAGCATTTCTGCGAGTTCATCGTTTCGGGCAATGCCGCCATCTGGGCGGGATGTTATTCCGCGGCCCAGCTGGCCGGCATCAAGGTCGGCTGGATGAGCTACTCGGCGCCTTCGGCTATAAGTCCTATCTCGATCCGTGGGCGAACCTCGACTACTCGAACTTCTTTGCCGGCGGCGCCGGTTTCGAATCCGAAGCACCCGCTGCAGAGCTACCTCGACGCCGGTGTCGCGCTGAGCGTCTACAATGCCGATACGGACCCCGAAATGACCTACGTCCTGAAATATTACCCCAAGATGAAGGCCGTATGTACGAACTATCCCGCCAAGCTGCTCGGCAGAATCGGTCGGAGGGGCTGTAGTGCGTCGCACCCGAATTTTTACGGGAGTCTTTATGACAGAAAGTGAGCCGGACCGTCGGCTCACTTTCCGTTGCGCCCGCTCCGGAAGCCGCCGCGCGAGTTTCCATGGTAGGATCTGAGATTTCCCGGACCGCGGATTTCCCGGACTGCGGAATAAAATATTTGGAAAGTTTGTAATGCCGGGCATTTGTTTAATTTTGTTCAATCAAAATTACGACGATGCAACTCGGAACTTTCTTTTCTCCTTCGGATTCTTGTGGACCGTGCTGGCGTGCACTCTTTTGCCGGGGTGTGCCGACCGTCCGGGTATTCGCTGCAGACCGAGGCGGCATTGGAACGGCTCGACGCGGAACTCCAGCAAGCCCCGCTACCAGCAGTGGCGGCAGGAGCAGGCCGACGCGCTGCGCAGCCGGATCGACGACGGACTGCCGCCCTTGGAGCGTGCCGAACGGCTCTTTGCCGTCGCGCGCGATTTACGTGACTTTCCACCTCGATTCTTCGGCTTATTATGTCGAACGGCTCTACCGGCTGGCCGAGCGGACCGGGTCGCGGCACGTGCGCCGCTTCGCCCTGCTGGGCGACATCGACGTCTGGCTGGGGCGGGGCAGGTCAGTCTGGCCGAGGCTTTTCCGGAAGATCGATACGGCCGGTATGACGCCCGGCGAATACAGGGCTTGGCATTCGCGCTACAGCTCGGTGGCTTCGCGCCGCTACGACGAAGCCGCGGATTCCCCAGAAGAGGGCGTGGGGCGATACGCTTTCCCATATCAGGAAGCTCTCGGTGCCGGGCTGCAGCGACCAGACCCGTACGCGCATGGCCGCCGCGCGGCTCAGCGAAACGGGTCGCTACGACGAGGCTCTGCAGCTGCTCGAACCGCTGACGGCCAAAAACCTGAGCCACCAGAATTTCGCCCTCGTCTACTATTCGATGGCGCATATCATAAGGGGGCAGGGCGACGAGGACCGGATGCTCTATTATCTGGCCGAGTCCTCCATATCCGACCTGCGCGCCGGCACCCGCTCCTATTCGTCGCTGTACGATCTGGCCCTCGAACTTTTCGACCGCAAGGATTACGACCGGGCGACAGCCTACATGGGTTCGACCTTCGACGACGCGATCCGCTGCAAATCGGTGACGCGGATTCCCAACTCCTCTTCGGCGGTGGTGAAGATCAACGGGCCGTGATTTCGAATATCGCCCAGCAGCGAAGCTGATGTCCCGCACGATCTGGCTGGCCGGGATTTTCCTGATCGTGCTGATCGCGATCCTGTGGTTCGTCCTTTGGCAGCACCGCCGTCTGCAAGGCAGTCACGAACAGCTGATCCGGATGAGCGACCTGCTGCGCGAGAAGCACGACGAACTGCTGAAAAAGAACGACCATATCCGCGACATCAACAACGCGCTGGTCGATTCCAACCGCATCAGGACCGCTACGTCTGCCATTATATCGACCTTTCGGTCCATTATATCAAGCAGATAGACGCCTTCCGCCGCGAAGTGTGCCGCATCGCCAAGACCAAGGGCGCCGACGAGTCGTGCGGCGTCTCAATTCGTCGCAGGTGATCGACGGCGAGTACCAGAAATTCTACCAGTCGTTCGACAGCTCCTTTCTGGATATCTTCCCAACTTTATCGGACAGGTCAACGAGCTGCTGCAACCTGAGTTCGGTTTACGCCGCGCCGACGTCGCTGACCACCGAGCTGCGGATTCTGGCGGCCATCCGGCTCGGGATTACCGACAGCGGACACATCGCTTCGCTGCTCAACTGTGCCTCGGCGACGGTCTATACCTACCGCACCAAACTCCGCAATGCGGCGCTGGATCGGGACAATTTCGAGCAGCAGGTGTCGCGGATCGGTCTCTGATCTTTCGGATAGTCTATATAATCCGGGGTGTGGATTCGGTTTTTAAAACCCTGATATGTAATGCTATATAGATTGTCAAACCTCTATATAGTTCTATACGTGCGCTGGAATAATCATAAATAATAGGTAACTGTCTTGACCGTCCGACGCAGGCCCTAAACGTGTCTGTCCTCCGGACGGCGCCCTTCGCCGCGGCCTGCCGCCGGGCGCGGGGCGATGCCGGAGCCGACCCTCCGGATGAAGGCCGACACCAATATATAAAAGAACCGATAAACCTTAAACTTATGTTATCTCGATCCAATCTTTGCAGCGGACTCGCCCGGACGTGCGGTTTCGCGCTGCTGCTGCGACGGGCGTTTCGTGCGCGTCGCCCCAGAATGTGCTCACCGAAGCCGAGGCTGCCGACGGCTGGGGCTGCTGTTCGACGGCAAGACGCTCGACCAGTGGAAAGATTACAACGGCGATTCGCTCACGCAGCCGTGGCACGTCGTGGACGGCTGCATTCAGGCCAACGGCGACGGCAGCGACCTTTCGGGCTACATCGTCACCAAGAAACAGTACGAAAACTTCATCCTCGACTGGGACTGGAAACTCTCCTACGGCGGCAACAGCGGCATGCTCTACCACGTGCTCGAAGATCCCTATTTCAAGGTCCCCTATGTGACGGGGCCCGAATACCAGCTGATCGACAATGACGGCTGGGAGGCCGAGAACGCTCCTACCAAACTTGAGGAGTGGCAGCGGCTGGGCGTGGATTACGCCATGCACCTGCCCGATCCCGATTCGCTGTTCGTCAACCCGCAGGGCGAGTGGAACTCGTCGCGCATCGTCTTCGACAACGGCCATGTCGAGCACTGGCTCAACGGCCACAAGATCCTCGAATTCGAAGCCTGGACGGACGACTGGTTCGCCCGCAAGCACAGCGGCAAATGGGAGACCGCACCCGAATACGGCCTTGCGCGCCGCGGTGTGATCTGCCTGCAGGATCACGGTTCGCCCGCTTCGTTCCGCAACCTGAAGATCAAGGAGCTGCCCCGCAAGGCCGGCCGCGAGGTCGAGCTGTTCAACGGCAAAGACCTGACGGGCTGGGAGGCCTACGGCACGGAGAAGTGGTATGTCGACAAGGACGGCAACATGGTTTGCGAGAGCGGCCCCGACAAGGAGTACGGCTATCTCGCCACGCGCGAATATTACAACGACTTCGACCTGACGCTCGAATTCAAACAGCTCGCCAACGGCAATTCGGGCGTCTTTTTCCGCTCGTTCGTCGAGCCTCCCGTGAAAGTCCACGGCTGGCAGTGCGAAGTGGCCCCCAAGGGCTTCGATACGGCCGGTATCTACGAGTCCTACGGCCGCGGCTGGCTGGTTCAGATCCCCGACGAGAAGGAGGACATCCTGCGGGAGGGCGAGTGGAATACGCTGCGCCTGAAAGTCCAGGGCGACCGCGTGCAGACGTGGCTCAACGGCGAAGAGATGGTCGACATCACCGATGCCAGGATCGGCGCCGCACAGGGGCGCATCGCCTTGCAGATTCACGACGGGGAGGATCAAGGTCTCTGGCGCAACATCCGCTGACGCCTGTAACAAACGGCTTCCCATCCACGGAAACGCTGTTTTCTCTACTATTTTATTGATCCAAAAACATGAAATACTGAGTAACCGCAGAGATTTTCTGAAAAGGCAGGCGGCTGGCGCTGCTGACCATCGTCCGCGCAGCGTGCTCGGCGGCCCGAATTCGTCGCCCCGAGCGACCAGCTCACGAAGGCATCATCGGCGTGGGCGGCATCGGCAAGAGCAGCTATCACTTCACCTCAACGATGCATGCCGCCTGGTGGCGGTCTGCGACGTCGACCGCAAACACCTCGAAAGTGCCATCGCACTGGGCCGCAAGAAGTTCGGCAGACCCTGAAGCTATCAGCGACTACCGGATCTGATCACCGACCCCAACGTCGACATCGTGCACATCGCCACCCCGCCCCACTGGCACGGCATCATGGCCGTCGAGGCTGCCAAGGCCGGCAAGGACATCTGGTGCGAAGCCGATGACGCGCACCATCGGCGAGGGCAAGCGCGTGGTGGAGGCCGTCCGGCAGAACGGACGCATCTTCCGCCTGAACACTTGGTTCCGCTTCAAGGACACCTTCTAGGACTCGGCACGACGGTCGAACCGCTCAAGAAACTCGTCGACAGCGGCCTGCTGGGATGGCCCCTCAAGGTGACCATCTCGGGACCACGGATTCACCTGGAAATTCTTCTGGGTGGGCAAGGAGAACCTCGTCCCGCAGAGGGTTCCGTCGAATCTCGACTACGACATGTGGCTCGGCCCGGCCCCCTACAAGCCTTACAACGAACACCGTGTGCACCAGACTTTCCGCGGTTACTGGGACTACGACGGCGGCGGCCTGACGGACATGGGGCAACACTACATGGATCCCGTGCAGTACCTGCTGGGCAAGGACGAAACTTCGCCCGTGAAGGTCGAGGTCGACGCCCCCGAGCAGCACCCCGACGCCGTGGGTATCTGGCGTAAGATCGTCTATACCTACGATGACGGCTGCCAGATCGTCCTCGAAGGCGAAGGCTTCGAAAGCGGCGGCGACACGCCTTATATCGAAGGCCCGCTGGGCAAGGTCTATAAAGGGTTCCGCTGCACGATCCCCGACATCATGGAGAAACTGGCCGAGATGCCCGACCCTGCGCCGCAGAACACCGACTTTTTGGAATGCGTCCGCACGCGGCGCAAATTCGCGCTCGACGAACAGATCGGTCACCGCAGCTCGACGCTCGTGAATCTGGGTGCCTGCGCCCTGCGTTTGAACCGAACGTTGCATTTCGACCCCGACAAACAACTCTTCATCGGCGACGATGCCGCCAACCGACTGATCGACCAGCCGATGCGCGGCCCGTGGCATATTTAAGCACCAGTTACCATGAAAAAGATAATCATACGACTTTTTATGCTGGGAGCATTGGCCGCCCTGCTGCCCGCAGGAGCCGCCGCCCAGCAATCGGA
>JBKSUH010000052.1:0-12852 GCA_047233565.1 Alistipes sp. | reverse complement strand
GTCCCTGCCCGAGCGGGCCCGAGGTATTCTCCACACCGCGCATCACGTCCACCTCGGGGTGGCCGGGCGTCACGCTGCCCCACTGGCGCAGCGATTGCAGGTCTTCGGTCGTATAGTATCCCGCCAGCGACAGCACCGAGTAGAGCATCGGCGACATATGCCCCGGATCGAGGAAGAAACGGTCACGGTAGGGGTAAGCCATGTTATCGGGGTCGTAACGCAGGAACTCGGTATAGAGCACCGTCACGAAGTCGGCACCGCCCATGGCGCCGCCGGGATGCCCCGATTTGGCTTTCTCGACCATGGCGGCCGAAAGGATACGGATATTGTCGGCCACACGGGTCAGTTTGGAATTGGTAGATGACATATCAGTCTGTGGTTTTATGGTTTTGTCTTAGGGTTCTCGCTGCAAAAGTAATAAAAAAGATATTATCCAACCTGTTTTAACTCCAAAATATTTGCTTTTTCTATCTTTTTCTTTGCATAAGGCAAAGTAACGGTAAATTTCCGCACATCCGTCGAGGGAATGTCGAACATCGTATCCATCATGATCGCCTCGCAGATCGAGCGCAGGCCGCGGGCGCCGAGCTTGAATTCGACGGCCTTGTCGACGATGTAGTCCAGCACCGCCTCGTCGAACGAGAGCTTCACGCCGTCCAGCTCGAACAGGCGCTTGTACTGCTTGACGATGGCGTTTTCGGTTCGGTGAGAATCGACCGCAGGGCTTCGCGCGAAGGGCTGCATGTAGGTCAGCACCGGAAGACGCCCCACCAGCTCCGGAATCAGTCCGAACGACTTGAGGTCCTGCGGCGTGATGTACTGCATCAGGTTGTTGCGGTCGATGCGGTCGGCGCGAGCCGTCCGTACCCCATGGCGCGGGTGTTCAGACGCTGGGCGATCTTCTTCTCCACGCCGTCGAACGCGCCGCCGCAGATGAAGAGGATGTTGCGCGTATCGACCTGATGAATTTCTGTTCGGGGTGCTTGCGCCCGCCCTGAGGGGCACGTTGACCACGGTTCCTTCGAGAATCTTCAGCAGGGCCTGCTGCACGCCTTCGCCCGAAACGTCGCGCGTGATCGAAGGGTTGTCGCCCTTGCGGGCGATCTTGTCATCTCGTCGATGAAGACGATGCCCCGTTCGGCCTGCTCGACGTTGTAGTCGGCGACCTGCAGCAGCCGCGAAAGGATGCTCTCGACATCCTCGCCCACGTAGCCCGCCTCGGTCAGCACCGTGGCGTCCACGATGGTGAAGGGCACCTTCAGCAGTTTGGCGATCGTGCGGGCCATCAGCGTCTTGCCCGTACCCGTGGGTCCCACCAGCACGATATTCGACTTGTCGATCTCTACCTCGTCCTCCTTGGGGGCGTAAAGCAGCCGTTTGTAGTGGTTGTAGACCGCCACCGCCATGTAGCGCTTGGCGTCGTCCTGTCCGATGACATACTGGTCGAGAAATTCCTTGATCTGCGCCGGCTTGAGCAGCTCCTCCATCTTGAGGGGCGCCGCGGCGGCACGCCGCTGCTCCGAGGCCACGTCGTTCTCGACGATGATCTTATAGCCGTTCTCGATACATTTGTTGCAGATATTGGCACCGTCCATGCCCTGGAACATGATCTCCACATCCCCGCGCTTGGCACCGCAGAACGAGCAGCTGTCGCCGCCCGTTCCCCCCGTGGTTATTGTTGTTCTTTTCGATGCCATTATTTCCCGCGTTTGGATAACACTTCGTCGATCAGCCGTACTCCTTGCCTCGCGCGCCGAGAGCCAGTAGTCGCGGTCGGCGTCCTTCTCGATCTTCTTGAGCGCGACGCCCGATGGGCCGAGAGATTCGTACAGTTCGCGTTGGTCTTCAGATCTCGCGCGCCGTGATTCGATGTCCGACGCCTGTCCCTGCGCCCCGCCCAGCGGCTGGTGGATCATCACCCGCGAATGGGGCAGCGCCGAGCGTTTGCCCTTGGCGCCAGCGGTCAGGAGCACGGCGCCCATCGAGGCCGCCAGCCCGGTGCAGATGGTCGCCACGTCGGAATTGACGAGCTGCATGGTGTCGTAAATACCCAATCCGGCCGAAACCGACCCGCCGGGCGAATTAATATATATCTGTATGTCCTTTTCGGGATCGACAGATTCGAGGAAGAGCAGCTGTGCCTGGATGATATTGGCCGCGTCGTCGTAGATCGGCGCGCCGAGGAAGATGATGCGATCCATCATCAGGCGCGAGAAGACGTCCATCGTAGCGATGTTCAACTGGCGCTCCTCGATGATCGTCGGCGACACATACGATGCGCTGACCGACTGGAAGTCATGCAGTTTCAGCGAACTGATGCCGCAATGGTTCCGTGCGTATTTTTCAAATTCTGACATAATAAATTATCGTAATTGTTATCGTTCGTTATCGTTTGTCGCTATCGTTTTTACCGCCGGCCGGCAGCCCGGCATCTCTTATTCGCGGCCCACGGCCGGCTCCGGGCGGAGCTGCGGGCGGCGGACTGTCGCCGAAACGGCGTTTAAAGCTGTATATCGTCAAACAAAGGACTTTGCAAACATCACGCCTGCAAAGTCAAAGATAATCTTTTTCGGCAAATACTAAAGCGCCTTGGCCAATTTGGCGAAATCGTCGGCAGATACGGCTTTTTCCGTCACCTTGATCTTCGACTTCACATCCTCCACGACCTTCACTTCGTACAGCTTCTCGTAGATCTTCTGTCCCTGATCCTTGTCGGCGAGGATCTTCTCGGCATAGCCGGCGAGCATATCCTCGGGCGCCGACGGCATCCCGTACTGCGCGAACTGCGCGGCGGCCAGCGACTTGGCCTCGGCGAGCGCCTCCTCCTTTGTTACGGAGAGGTTGTCCTGCTTGATGAAATGCTTCTGGAGGTAATTCCACGTGAACATCTTGAGGAACTGGTCGAAATCCTTGTCAATATCCTCCATCGAGAACTTGCCTTCGTTGATGGTAAAGAGCCAGCGCTTGAGGAATTTCTCGGGCATCTTCAGCGCGGCCTTCTTCACGAGGTAGTCACGCAGCTGGAGCGTGAAGAGGTAATCGCTTTCGCGGCGGAGCTCCTGCCCGATTTGTGCGTCGATGAACTTATCCAGCCCGGCCTCGTCGGTAACCTCGCCTGCGGGGAAGGCCATCTTGAAGAACTCCTCGTTCAGCTCCGGTTCGGCGAACTTGCGGATCTTGGTGATCTCCAGCGAGAATTCGGGGTTGATGCCCTCCAACTCGTCCTCCTTGACCTGCAGCACGGCAGCACGCTGCGACGGGTTCTTGTAAAGTTCGTTGACGTTGACCGTGGTCTTGAAGCCCACCTTCTTGCCGATGAAAGGCTTGCGCTCCTCCTCCGACATCGAGATCAGGCCCACGTAAGCGTCCGCCACGTTCATCTCGCCGTTGTCGAGCGTGACCGACAGCGCCTCGTCCGAAGTCACCTCGTCGGCATCGACCAGACGGCCGTACTGACGCAGGTAGTTGGCGCGGTAGTCGTCGTGCATCTTCTTGTCACCTTGATCTTGCTGTAGGTCAGCTTATCCTTGTCCGAAAGTTCGGTTTTATCTCAGGAGCCTCGCCGATTTCGAACACGAATTCGAACTCCTTGCCGTTCTCGAAATCGAAATCGCCCTGCTCTTCCGAAGGAATCACGTCGCCCAAGTAGTCGATGTTCTCCTTCTGGAGATACTCGAACACCGAGTTCGAGGCGGTGCGGTAGGCCTGCTCAGCCAGCACGCCCTTGCCGTACATCTTCTTGACGAGACCCATGGGCACCATGCCGGGGCGGAAACCGGGAATATTGGCCTTGCGCCTGTATTCGCGCAACTCTTTCTCGACGGCTTGGCCGTAATCCTCTTCGCCCACCGTTACCTTGAGCAGCGAATTGTTCTCTTCGCGTTGTTCTCTTACGATCTTCATAATGAATGCTTTCTATATTGTTATTGTCTTATTTCCGAAATCGGCTCGCAAAGATAGCGATTTTCGCGGACAAACCAATATTTTTCTAAAATATAGTGTATTGCAGCCGGCGGCGGCAACTCCGCAAAGGCTGTTTTCGGAAAATGCGCAGGCATCCGAAAACGCGGGTAAATGCAAAGATAGTCAAAAATTCGTCATATGGCGGGTTTTCCTATCTTTGCGGAGGATAAACCTCCGCTCAGACAGGCGGCGTCCGGCCGGCCGAATAAATTCGCTTCCGTTTCCGGCTCGCGCTGTCTTTGCTGACGAATTCACAAGAAAGAGATGAGAAAGTTCGCTACCGTTCTGCTGTCGGGACTGCTGCTGGCTTCGTGCGGCGGCAATCAGGTCCGGCCAAACGCCCCGCGGCGCCGGCGGACCCAAGAATACACCTACGGCGTCCGGGCGGTCCACCCCACCCGACGACCAGTTACACGCAGGGGCTGCAATTCGCCGACGGCATGCTGTGGGAAGGCACCGGAGAGCACGGCGAATCGGTCGTGCAGACCCTCGACCTCGAAACCGGGCGCACGGAGGTGTTCGCACGGCTGCCGCAGGAGGATTTCGGCGAAGGGATCACGCTGCTCGACGGCAAGTTGTACCAGCTCACGTGGCAATCGAACAAAGCCTATGTCTACGACCTGGAAACAGGCAAGAAAATCAAGGAGTTCCGCTATCCAGGCGAAGGCTGGGGACTGACCACCGACGGGCAGAAGCTCTACATGTCGGACGGCACGGCCAATATCTACACGCTCGACCCGGCCACCTTCAAACGCGAAAAGCGTACCACGGTGACGCTCCGGGGCGAGACGCTCAATTCCTCAACGAGCTGGAGTGGATCGACGGCAAGATATGGGCCAACGTCTACACCACCGACCAAATCGTCATCATCGACCCGGCGACGGGCGCGGTGGAGGATCGTCGATCTGACGGGGCTGCTGCCCGAAGAGGACGTGACTCCGGCGACCGACGTGCTCAACGGCATCGCATACGACGCGGCCGGAGGGCGCATCTTCGTCACGGGCAAGAACTGGAACAAACTGTTTGAAATCGAAATCAGAGAGAAATAAATGGCCGACATATACGAACAACTCGAATCCCGCATCCTGCTGCTCGACGGCGGCTTCGGCACCATGGTGCAGCAGTACGGATTCACGGAGGAGGATTACCGCGGCGAACGGTTCCGCGACTGGAACGTACTGCTCAAAGGCTGCAACGACCTGCTGGCGGTGACACGCCCCGGGGCGGTGCGCGAAATACACGTAAAATACCTGCAGGCGGGTGCCGACATCATCGAGACCGACTCTTTCAACGCCAACGCCGTGTCGCTGGCCGACTACGGGCTGGAGGCGTATGCCTACGAAATGTCGCGAGCGGCGGCGGCCGTGGCCCGCAGCGCGGCCGACGAATTCACGGCCCGCAACCCGCTCAAACCCCGTTTCGTGGCGGGCTCGATGGGCCCGACCAACCGCACGGCCTCGATGTCGGCCGACGTCGGAAACCCCGCAGCCCGCGAGGTGACCTTCACGCAGCTGGCCGAAGCCTACACCGAACAGGCGCGCGGCCTCGTGGACGGCGGCGCGGATGTCCTGTTGGTCGAAACCGTTTTCGACACGCTCAACGCCAAGGCCGCCCTCTACGCCATCGACACGCTGGCCGCCCAGCTCGGACGCGCAATCCCCGTCATGATCTCGGGCACGCTGGCCGACGCCAGCGGCCGCACCCTCTCGGGACAGACCGTCGAGGCTTTCTACGCCTCGGTATCGCATGCGCGGCTCCTCTCCGTCGGCTTCAACTGCGCCTACGGAGCCAAACAGCTGCTGCCCTACCTCGAACGGCTGGCCGAAACGGCCCCGTTCCGTATCTCGGCGCACCCCAACGCCGGACTTCCCAACGTCATGGGCGGCTACGACGAGACCCCGGAGATGTTCGCCGAGGACGTGGGCGAATACATGCGCCGCGGACTGGTCAATATCGTCGGCGGATGCTGCGGCACGACGCCCGCGCATATCTTCGAACTTTCGAAAATCGCCTGCAACTATGCCCCGCGCCCCGTTCCGGCGCCGCGCCGCGTCACGACGCTGAGCGGACTGGAGCCGCTGCGCATCGCGCCCGAAACCAATTTCGTCAACGTCGGCGAGCGCACCAACGTCGCAGGCTCGGCCAAATTCGCCCGCCTGATCCGCGAGGGCAATTACGAAGAGGCCCTGTCGGTAGCCCGTGCGCAGGTCGATGCGGGGCGCAGATCGTCGACGTCTGCATGGACGACGGCATGATCGACGGCGTCGAAGCCATGCGCACATTCCTCAACCTGATGGCCTCGGAGCCGGAAATCGCCCGCGTGCCGACGATGATCGACTCCTCGAAATGGGAGGTGCTCGCGGCGGGTCTGGAGGTCACGCAGGGCAAGGCCGTGGTCAATTCGATCTCGCTCAAGGAGGGCGAAGCCGAATTCCTGCGCCGCGCACGGGAGATACACCGCTACGGAGCCGCCGCGGTGGTGATGCTCTTCGACGAGCAGGGACAGGCCGACACCTGCGAGCGCAAGATCGAGGTGGCCTCACGCGCCTACCGCCTGCTGACCGACGCGGGATTCCCCGCCGAAGACATCATCTTCGACCCCAACATACTGGCCGTGGCGACGGGAATTCCCGAACACGACGGCTACGCCAAAGCCTTTATCGACGCGACGCGCTGGATCAAGGAAAACCTGCCTTACGCAAAGGTGTCGGGCGGCGTGTCGAACCTCTCGTTCGCCTTCCGCGGCAACAACGCCGTGCGCGAAGCGATGCACTCGGCGTTCCTCTACCACGCCATCCGCGCGGGCATGGACATGGGCATCGTCAACCCGCAAATGGTGAAGATATACAGCGAGATCGAACCCGAACTGCTCCAACGCGTCGAGGACGTGATCCTCTGCCGCCGGGCCGACGCCGCCGAACGGCTCACCGAATATGCGCAGCAGGTGCGCACCACGGCCGAAACCCAGCCGCAGGCCCCCGACGCATGGCGCGCGGGAACGCTCGCCGAGCGGATCGGCCACGCCATGCTCAAGGGCGTAGCGGACTACATCGAGCAGGACGCGCTGGAGGGCTACGAAGCCCTCGGAACGCCGATGGCCGTGATCGACACCCTGCTGATGCCCGCCATGGAGCGGGTCGGCACGCTCTTCGGCGAGGGTAAGATGTTCCTGCCGCAGGTCGTGAAGACCGCCCGCGTGATGAAGCGCGCCGTAGCGGCCCTGACCCCTACATCGAGCAAGGCGGCGCCCAGACCCCGCACAACGCGGGCAAGGTGCTGATCGCCACGGTCAAAGGCGACGTACACGACATCGGCAAGAATATCGTGGCAGTCGTGATGGCCTGCAACGGATACGAGATAAAGGACCTCGGCGTGATGGTCGAGTCGCAGCGGATCGTCGAAGAGGCCGTAGCGTGGGGCGCCGACTGCATCTGTCTGAGCGGCCTGATCACCCCGTCGCTCGACGAGATGGCCCACGTCTGCGAGGAGCTGGAACGCCGCGCACTGCGCCTTCCGGTCATCATCGGCGGCGCGACGACCTCGAACCTGCATACCGCCGTGAAGATCGCCCCGGTCTATTCGGGATTGGTGATACACTCGCCCAACGCCAGCCGCAACAGCCAGATTCTGGCGCAGCTGCTCGGTCCCGACGGCCAGCTGTACGCCGACAAGGTCCGCGCCGACCAGCAGGCGCTGCGCAGCGACTACCTGCGCGCCGAACGCACCCGGAACCTGATTCCGATCGTCGAGGTCCGCAAGACCCGCAAAGGCGCCGCCCCGCACCTGCCCGTCGAGCCGCTGCACCCGGCCGCATGGTCTTCCCCGACTTCGACGTCGCCGACGCCGAACCTATATCGACTGGAGCTTCTTCTTCGCGGCATGGGGTCTCAAGGGACGCTATCCCGAAATCCTCGACCACCCCGAAAAAGGCGCCGAAGCGCGCAAGGTCTTCGCCGACGCCGAGGCCCTGCTGGCCCGCATCCGCGACGAGCGGCTGCTCACGCTGCAGGCCGCCGTGGGGATCTTCCCGGCGCGCGCAGAGGGCGACGACATCTGGATCACCGACCAGAAAGGCCGCGAACGCCGGCTGGCGATGCTCCGCAACCAGACGCGCGGGGAGGAGAACCGCTCGCTGGCGGACTGCATCGCGCCGCACAGCGACTGGATCGGCTGTTTCGCCGTCACCGCCGGCATCGGACTCAGGGAACTCTGCGAAAAATTCCGCGCTGCGGGCGACGACTACAACGCCATCATGGCCAAGCTGCTGGCTGACCGCCTGACCGAGGCGTTCGCCGAAGCCGTGCACTCGTTCGTGCGGCGGCAGATGTGGGGCTACGAAACCGGCGAAGCGCCCACTCCCCGGCAGGTCATCCGCGGCGAATACCGCGGCCGCAGGATGGCGTTCGGCTACCCGGCGTCACCCGACCACTCGCTCAAGCGCGAGGTCTTCGACCTGCTGGCGGCTGAGCTGACCACGGGCATGAAACTCACGGAAAATTACATGGTCGATCCCGGGGAGGCACTCTGCGGACTGATGTTCGCCGACGCCGACTACTTCTCCGTAGGCACGATCGACACCAAGCAGCTGCTCGACTACGCCCGGCGGCGCGGCATGGAGGTCGAAGAGATCAAGAAACTGATACCCAATAATATTTAACGCGCGGGAACGCCCGGCGGCCCCGCCCGCCGAACAAAGCAACAACAGACCGAACCATGAATGTCGTAGACATCATCAATAAAGCCATTTCGGAACGCCGTACGCGCTTTGCCTTCGAACTGCTGCCGCCGCTCAAAGGAGACGGCTGCTGCGGCGTCTTCGGAAGCATCGACCGGCTGATCGGCTTCGACCCGGCCTACATCAACGTGACGTTCCACCGCGAAGGCATCAAGCAGGCGGTGCGCCCCGACGGCAGCGTCGAATGGCACGTCGTGCGCCGCCGCCCCGGCACGGTAGGCATCTCGGCCGCCATCCAGAAGAAATACGACGTGGAAGTCGTGCCGCACCTGATCTGCGGCGGGCAGTCGAAATACGACATCGAGGATGCGCTGATCGACCTCGATTTCCTCGGCCTGCACAACGTACTGGCGCTGCGCGGCGACAAGTCGCAGAACGAAAAGTTCTTCATGCCCCACCCGCAGGGCCATTCGCACGCCGTGGACCTCGTGCGGCAGATCGCGGCCATGAACCGCGGCGAATTCGTGGACGGCGAGGTCGAGGAGTGCCACCACTCGAAATTCTCGATCGGCGTGGCGGGTTACCCGGAGATGCACGAGGAAGCCGCCTCGCCCGAGGCCGACATCGCCTGCCTCAAGGCGAAGGTCGACGCCGGGGCGGAATACGTCGTCACGCAGCTCTTCTACGACAACGCGCGGTTCTTCGACTACGTGCGCCGGTGCCGTGAGGCCGGCATCACCGTCCCGATCATCCCGGGCATCAAGCCGTTATCGACGGTGCGCCACCTGACACTACTGCCCCAGACCTTCGGCTGCCATATCCCCGAGGAACTCGGGCGCGAGGTGCTGCGCCACAAGGACGACCCGAAGGCCGTCCGCGACATCGGCACCGAATGGGCCGTCGCCCAGAGCCGGGAGCTGAAACAGGCCGGAGTCCCCGTACTGCACTACTACCCGATGGGCAAGGCCGACAATATCATCAAGATAGCAAAAGCGATATTTTAACTCAAATGAATCCCATCCAATTCCGCCGTCACCTGCACATGCATCCCGAACTGTCGTTCAGGGAGCACGACACGGCGGCCTTTATCTCCGCCCGGCTCTCGGAGCTGGGCATCGAGCACCGTCCCATAGCCGGAACGGGCGTGCTGGCGAAGATAGAAGGCCGCGGCAAAGCCGACCCCAAACGCCGGGCCGTGGTACTGCGCGCCGACATCGACGCCCTGCCGATCGACGAGCGGAACGACGCAGACTGGAGCTCCCGCAACCAAGGGTCATGCACGCCTGCGGCCACGACATGCACGCCGCGGTACTGTTCGGCGTGTTGCAGCAGCTGGCCGCTGAGCCGGATTTCCGCGGCACGATCTTCGGGCTGTTCCAGCCGGGCGAAGAGTGCAATCCGGGCGGTGCGTCGCTGGTGCTGGCCGAAAATCCGTTCGAAGGCTACGACGTCCGGGCCGTGGTCGGCGAACACGTCGAGCCGCAGCTCGAAGTCGGGACGCTCGGATTCCGCGCCGGCAAATACATGGCCTCCAGCGACGAACTGCGCTTCTCGGTGCACGGTACGGGCGGGCACGGCGCCATGCGCCCGCAGTTGAAAGACCCCGTAGCGGCCGCCGCGGAGTTCGTGACGCGGCTCATCGCGCTCAACCACGAGGAGTGCGTGCTCTCGATCGGACGCATAGAGGCCGGAGGTGCCACGAACATCGTCCCCGACGAGGTCTACCTGGAGGGGACGCTGCGCACGTTCGACGAGCGTGAACGCGAAATCATCCACCAGCGCATTCGCAACATCGCCGCCGAGATCGACAAGCGCCTGGGGGTGCGGATCGCCGTCGACATCAGCCACGGTTACCCCTGCGTGGTCAACGACGAACACCTCGTGAAACAGGCCGCGGCACTGGCCCGCGAGGAGAAACTGCAGGTCGAGATGCTCCCGCTGCGCACCACGGCCGAAGATTTCGGCTTTTACTGTACCAAATACCCGTCGCTGTTCTACCGGCTGGGCGTAGGCGCCGCGGCAGGACGCCCCCACACGGCGACATTCAACCCCGACGAAGGGGCTATCAACGTGGGCATCGGCTTCATGAAGCGCCTTGCCCTGCAAATTCTGAAGAAATGAAAAAGCAAACACAAAAAAAGCGCCCGGCAAAGGGTGCGAAGAACACCGACAGGGCGGCAGTCATCCTGAGCCTTTTCCGGGAGTTCCCCAACAATAAATTCTCGCTCAAGCACCTGGCTTCGGCCTCGGGAGGCGCCACGAAAGAGGGGCGCCGCGAAACATTCGAAATTCTGGGACGGCTGCACGACGAAGGCATCGTCGAGGAGTGCGCACGCGAGAAATACCGCCTCACGCACAAGCACCTGCCCCACTTCGAAGGCGTGGCGGACATGACGGCCACGGGGTCGATCTACGTGCGCGTCGAAGGTGAGGAGAAAGATATCTTCGTCAACCAGCGCAACACGGCCAACGCCCTGAACGGCGACCGCGTGGAGGTGGTCGTCATGCACCGCGGCCGCGACGGGAAGATGGAGGGCGAGATCACACGCATCGTCGAACGCAGCCGCAAACCCTATGTCGGCATCGCCGAAGTAGGGGCACACCAGATATTCGTACGGGCGGATTCGCGCCGTATGCCGATGGACATCTACCTCTCCAAACGGCTGTACCCCGACGTGAAGGACGGCGAAAAGGTCGTCGTGCGCATCGCCGACTGGGCCGAAGGGAGCAAGAGCCCCGTGGGCGAGCTGATCGAGCGGCTGGGCATGGCGGGCAACAACGACACCGAGATGCACGCCATCCTGGCCGAATACGAGCTGCCCTACCGCTTCGAGCCCGAAGTCGAGCAGGCGGCGGAGGATATCGACGGCCGGATTACGGCCAAGGAGATCGCCCAGCGCCGCGATTTCCGCAATGTGACGACCTTCACGGTCGACCCGGCCGACGCCAAGGACTTCGACGACGCGCTTTCGGTACGCAAGGTCGGGGAAGGCATATGGGAGATCGGTGTACATATCGCCGATGTGACGCACTACGTGCGCCCGCACTCGGTGATCGACGACGAGGCCGTAGAACGCGGCACGTCGGTCTACCTGGTAGACCGCACCGTCCCGATGCTGCCCGAGCGGTTGTCGAACGAGCTCTGCTCGCTACGCCCGCACGAGGCGAGCCTCTGTTTCTCGGCGGTATTCACGATCAACGAAGGGCTGGAACTGCTCGACGAATGGTTCGGCCGCACGGTCATCCACTCTGACCGCCGGTTCACCTATGCCGAGGCGCAGGAGATCATCGAGACGGGACGGGGCGATTTCGCCGAAGAGGTGCTGACCCTCAACCGGCTGGCCCAGGCGCTGCGCAAGGCACGTTTTAAAAACGGGGCCATCAGCTTCGACCGCGAGGAGGTGAAATTCCAACTCGACGAGGCTGGGAAGCCCATCGGCGTCTATTTCAAGGAGCAGAAAGAATCGAACCAGATGATCGAGGAATTCATGCTGCTGGCAAACCGCCGCGTCGCCGAGTTCTGCGGCAAGCGCAAGACCGACAAGGGGCGCACCGTGGAACGCACGATGGTCTACCGCGTGCATGACAAGCCGAGCGAAGAGAAGCTCGACCGTTTCCGGCAGTTCATCCTGCGCTTCGGACACATCTTCAAGGCCACGGGCGGGCGTGCCGTGGCCAAGGAGCTGAACAAGCTTTCGCCCAGATCAAGGGCACGACCGAGGAGAACGCCGTATCGACGATGGCCGTACGGTCGATGGCCAAGGCGTATTACACGACCGACAACATCGGCCACTACGGACTGGCATTCCCCTATTACACGCACTTCACCTCGCCCATCCGCCGCTACCCCGACATGATGGTCCACCGTCTGCTGGCGCGCTATCTCGCCGACGGCAAGGCGGCCGACAAGACGACGCTCGAAGATCTGTGCGCCCGCGCTTCGGAACGCGAGGTGATCGCCTCCGAGGCCGAACGCGCCTCGATCAAGTACAAGATGGTCGAATTCATGAAGGAGCGCATCGGCGAGGAGTTCGACGGGCACATTTCGGGGCTCACCGAATGGAGCATCTATGTCGAGCTGGACGAAACCCACATCGAGGGCATGTCGTTCCTGCGCGACATCGAAGGTGATTTCTTCCAGTTCGACGAAGCCAACTACGAGATCGTCGGCCGCTCGACAGGCCGCCGCATGACGCTGGGCGACGCCGTACGCA
>JBKSUH010000051.1:0-12884 GCA_047233565.1 Alistipes sp. | reverse complement strand
GATGGGCAGCGTGGACATGCGTTTGCGGTCGGGCGGGCAGAGTTTGCGGTAGAGCCCGAATTCGCGCCACGTGCCTCCGATCATGCCGATGCCGATGAGCAGCGTCTGCTGGATGATGACCATGATGATCGCCGGCATGACGAAGGTGCCGTATCCCAGGTAGGGGTTGAACAGGTTGTGCGACTGGTAGATTACGGGCTGCGTCGTGGCCTTTGCCTGCGGGATGTCCGCCCCCTTGGCGATCAGGCGCTGGAATTCCACCATTGCGCCCGTGCTGCCGATCGAGGTCACCAGTTCCTGGAAAGCCTGGCGGTACATCAGGAAGTAGCTGGCATCGACGTAGATCGCCACGTTGGCCTGCGAGCCCCCGAGCAGTTTCTCCTCGTAGTCCGACGGGATATAGACCACGCCGTATATCTTGCGGCTGAAGAAGAGCTCCTTGGCCTCCTCCATGTTCGTCGGGTTGTAGGCCACGTACGTATTCGGCCCGGCGTTGAACGTCGCTGCGAGGCTGCGGCTGGTCGGGGTGCGGCATTCGTCCACCACGCCGATCGGCACGTTGCGCAGCACCTGTGCGCCGTAGGCCATCGAGTAGACCGTGGCGTAGATGATCAGCGCGAGAACGAGGATCAGGACCACGCCCGCATCTGTGAAGATCGTGCGGAACTCGTTGCGCATGACCGACAGCATCTGCTGCCAATAAGAGGTCATCTGATGTGTGAAACGGCTCATGCTATAACCTCCCCAGTATTTTTCCTCCGTGCAGATGGTCCGCAGGCGCGGCAGGCACAGAAGCGGTAAGACATGAACAGCGACATGTAGCCCATGTCGGGCAGCGAACAGGCTACCGGGGCGCCCCGCAGCATCTGGTCGACGAAGATGTCGGTGTAGTAGGTGAACGGGAACAACCTGCTCAGGTACCGCATGGCGGGCCACATGGCCATGATCGGAAACGTGAGGCCCGAGAAGGTGAAGGCCAGCACCGAGTACCCGCCGCCGATCGAGAGCGACAGGCGCAGGTTCGAGAGCAGCGACACGATGAACACCGCGATGGCCTGGTAGCTCAAAATAAAGAGCAGCGTACTCACGAGGATGACCGTCAGGCTGCCGTTGAGCGGTACGCCCACGACCTTGAAGATAATCAGGAACATCACCAGCGACATGAGGAACATGATGACCGTCACGGGCAGTATCTTGCCGGTGAGCGCCGCGCCGACCGAGCCGTTGGCCGTGCCGAGCCACTCGCGCGCGGTGGCGTGCTTGAGTTCGGTGCCGATGGCGAAGACGGTCACCATGACCACGAAGATGAGCAGCATCATGGGCATGAAGCTCGGCGAGAGGTAATAGCCGTAATTGATATAGGGATTGAACAATACGTGCTTGTTGAACCGCACGGGCATCAGCTGCGCCATGGCCTGCAGCTCGGTGAGTCCCTGTTTGGTGAGCAGCTGGATCTGGACGCCGCCCGAAAGGTCGTCACGGCGGTCTGGATGTCTTTCGACAGCAGGCCGTTCACCGTGATGTTCGTTCCCGATATGTAGGTCTCGATATGCGTCTGGCTGTTGCTCAGGATATTTTTCTCGAAGAATGCCGGAATCTGCACGATCGCCATGATCTTGCCTTCGCGCATCAGCCTTTCGCCTTCGTCCATGTCCTGAATGCCGTACGACACCATTGCCGTCGCCGTGTCGTCGATCATCTGCGTGACCTTGCGCGAGAGCGAGGTGTGGTCCTGATCCAGTACCGCGATCGGGATGTCGCGGGCCACGCCCTTGTTGAACAGCAGCGCGAAGAATGTGAACGACACCACGGGCAGCACGAGCATCAGCACGAAATACATCGGCTGGTGCGTCAGCCGCACAAGCTCGCGCCGCAGGACGGCGTAGGTATTATGCAGGAATCCCGGCATCGTCCCCTCCTATTTCCGGATTTCGTCCCAGTCCACGATTACGCTCATGCCCGGGCGCATATTCTCCACATGCGACACCGGCCTGGCCTTGATGGCGAAGGTGCGGATGTCGAACCCTCCCTGCGTACGCGTCGCCGCCCATGTCGCGAAGTCGGCCTGTGCGGAGATGTAGGTCACCTCGAACTCGACGTCGTAGTCCAGCGCCGGGACATAGCCGCTCATGCGGGTGCCGACGCCGATCCCCGGGAGCAGGGTCTCCTTGATGTTGAAGGTCACCCACAGGTCGGTCAGGTCGAGGATGGCCACGACGGGATAGCCGCTACCCACCAGTTCGCCCTGCTCGGCGATGATGGTCGAAACCTCGCCCGTCACGGGTGCATAGACCATTGCGTCGCCGATGTAGGATTCGACCTCGCTCACGGCTCCCTCGGCCTGGCGGACACGTGCCGCCGCGGCCTCCTTGTCCTCCTTGCGGGCTCCGTCCGACGCCAGGTCGTACTGCGCCTTGGCGGCCAGCGCCGTGGCTTCCATCGCCTTGTAGTTGGCCGACGCTTCGTCCAACTTCTGTTCGGGGACTACCCCCTGGTCGTAGAGGTTCTTCACGCGGTCGTAGGTCTTGCGTGCCAGTTCCAGCCCGGCCTGCGCCTTCTCCCACATGTTCAGGGCGGCTTCGATCTGCTGGATGCGTGCGCCTGCCAAGGCTGCCTGGTCGAGTGCAGCGGCGGCGCTTTTCACGGCCTCGGCCTGCTGGAGTTTGGCCTCCAGCTCGGGGGTCGAGAGCGTGTAGAGCAGCTGCCCCTTCTCCACGCGGTCGCCCTGACTGACCTTCATGTCGTCGATGCGCCCCGGGACTTTCGACGAGGCTTTGTAGGTCGTGCACTCCACCGTGCCCTGAATCAGCGTCGGGGTCGATCTGCGGAGGTACCAGCTGATCAGTACGACCGACACGATGATGACCACGGCGGCCGCGATGATTCCAATGATGTTGCTGCGTTTCATATTTTTCGGTTTTTATTTTTATCGAACAGAACGGGCCGTGCGTCGCTGCGGCGCGCATAGGCCGGGAATTCGTCGCTGATGCCTGCGGTTTCGAGCAGCTGCGCCAGCAGCAGGTCGAAATTGTAGGCCGCCTGCAGACGTTCGGTGCGCACTCCGCGAGGTTCAGCTCGGCGTCGATCAGGTCCGACGACGAGCTCATGCCTTCGAGGAAGGCGGCGTTTTTCATGCGGAGGTACTCCTCGGCGAAGTTCAGCGACGCGTCGATCGAGGTCATCTGGTTGCGGTAGTTCATCATCTGGTTGTAGAGCTTCTCGACCAGCACCGAAATATCCTTGCCGGCCTTGTTCTGCAGGGCGCCGACGCGGCGGGCGGTCTGTTTGGCCGCCGAATATTTGTATTCGCGGTTCAGGCCGTCGAAGATCTTGATATTGACCCCCACGCCCACGGCCCAGCGGGGCACGATGCCCGAAACCTGATAGTTGTAGAACGAACCGCCGCCGATGGCCGCCACCTGCGGCAGGAATTCGGCGCGCTGGACGCGGACGCCCTCCTCGGCCAGCTGGCGTTTGAGCGAAACCTGATTGAGCAGCGGGTTGCGGTCCTGCGCCAGATCCTGATAGTAAGCCAGATCCTCGACCTTGTCGATCATGAACATCGACGTCACGGGCTGCCACGCGTTTTCGCGTCCCAGCGTGTTGGAGAGTGCGCTGGCGATGGTTTCGGCCTGCAGCTTGGCGTTGGCCAGCTCGCGCTCGGCCTCGGCCATCTTGAATTCGACGTAGAGCCGTTCGCTCTGGGCGATCATGCCGTTCTTTTCGAGGGCTATGGCGTCTTCGAGGTGGCGGCGCACGCCGTCCACGACCTGCCGGCGCACCTCGACGACCTGCATGGCGAGCGCAAGGCCGAAGTAACGCTCCACCAGCTCGGAGATGAGGGCGTTGCGCGTCTGGTTGCCCTGCTCTGCGGCGGTGCGTTCGTTGATGCGTGCGGCGCGGTTGGCGGCGTTGATCTTACCGCCCAGCCAGATCGGCATGGTCACCTGCCCGCCCACGAACCCGAGGCTCTGATCCTGCACCTTGAGGAACCAGTCGGCGTTCATCAGCGGATTGAGCAGCCCGTTGATCGAGGGGATCATTTCGGGCGGTATGAGCCCGCTGCCGAGTATCTGCCCGGCGAGCTCTTTGGCCGGGCCTTTCATCTCGTTGAAATCGAATCCTATATCCTTGGACATGTAGGCGTAGGCGCCCATGACGCTGATCTTGGGCATACGCAGGCCGATGGCCGCACGGCGTTCCTGGGTGGCGGCCTTCTCCTCGAACTCGGCTGCTTTCATCGCGGGGTTTTCCGTGAGTGCCACGGCGATCGCCTCGTCGAGCGAGAGCGTACGCTTGGCCTCCTGCGCAGGCAGCCGGACGATGGTCGCAAGTGCCGCCGCCGCAAGGAGGGTTCTGACTGCTATTTTCATATTAATCAATGCGTTTATGGGGCAAATATATAAGTTATCCCGATATGTTGCGCGATTTTCCGGAAAAAGAGGCCAATTTTAGGCCCTTATGGACACAAATCGCGCCCGATTCATCGCTTCAGGTGGGCGTTGGCTTCCCATACTCCCCGGCCAGTCCGGGATAGACCCGTACGTCGACGCCCGCTTCACGCAGGGTGAGCGCACCGCGGCAGCAGACGAAGCAGTCGGGTTCGTAGAGCGCGAAGACGGCGCGGGCGAATCCGTATTTCAGCAGGAGCTGCGTGCAGTTTCCGGTTCGCTGGCCCGCTGCGAGCAGGGTTCCATCGAGGAGTACATGGCGGCTCCCGCGGAGCGGCGCTCCGGCCGCCAGCGCCTTGGCGATGGCTTCCTGTTCGGCGTGGTGCGTCGGCGAGGTTTCGTGCGTGTAACCTGCAAATATCCGGCCGTCGGCCGTGGCTACGACCGCACCGACGCAGTAGGACGTCGGGCTGGGGGTGCATTTGCGGCCTTCGTCGACCGCCATCCGCAGGTAACGCAGGTCTTCCCCCGTCGTGTCGGGATGCAGCGTATAGGTCGTCACCTCCATGCCGTCGACCTGCTCGCAGGTGTGCGGGATGCTCTGGAGCGGCGCTGCGTCGAGGCTTGCCCCGCCCCGCCCGCCGAGCCGCAGCCGCGGGTTGACGGCCAGCCGCAGGGTGTCGGCCATGCCTTCGCCGAGGAACATGCGGAGACCGCCGCCCCGCCCTCGACCATCAGCCGTTCGACGCCCCGCTTCTCCAGCTGGGTGACGATCAACTTCGCCGTAATTGGTCCTTCGGTTGATATAACCGTTGCAATGTTCTGTAAACTATCTATTTCGTGCGGAGAAAACACATAGCGTTCGGCTTCGCCTTCGGTGAAGAAACGCAGTCCGGGCGAAAGTTCGCCCGTGCCGGTGAGCGTGGCTTTGGCGATGTCGGGCGGCAATCCCTGCTCCCTGCGGCGGGCGCGGACCTCTTCGTCGCGCACGAGCAGCGACGGGTCGTCGCGCCGCAGTGTTTCGGCGCCGACCAGAATGGCGTCGTGCGCGGCGCGCAGACGGTAGACCTCCGCCCAGTCTTCGGGCGTCGAGATAATCAGCCTCCGGGGCTGTTGTCATCCAGAAAGCCGTCGGCCGTAACCGCGGCGGAAAGTGTTATCCGCATCTTTTCAGCGTTATGAGTGTGATTTCGGGCCATGCGCCCAGACGCATCGGGAATGCGACGTATCCCGTGCCGTCGTTGATATAGAGCGTACGCCCGCCTTCGTCGTAGCGTCCGCTCCAGCGCGTGTAGAGCAGTTGCGCCGGGGAAAATGCCCGGCCCAAGAGGCGCAGTTTCATCTGCATGCTGTGTACGTGCCCGGCGAGCGTCAGGTCGCCGTAGCCCGCGTCGGCGATCTGCCCCCAAAGCTGCGGGATATGCACCGCGGTGATGTTGTAGAGCGAATCGGGGACGCCGCGGTAGGCCCCGCTCAGGTCGGCGGGCGGCAGGTCGGGGTCGTGGCGCATGTGCCGCAGCGCGGGGTCGAACGAAAGCCCCGTGAGCGAGATGCTGTCGCCGCCCCGGCGCAGGTAAACCGTGGTGTCCTCCAGTACGTTCCACCCCATTGCACGCTGGCGTGCGACGACCTCGGCCAGACTCGCTTGGGCGGGATGCGCGATGCTGTCCTTGATGTATACTCCGGCATCGTGGTTCCCCGTGACCGAAACGACGCCGTACGGGGCACGCAGGCCTCCCAGCAGTTGCCGGGCGCGGGCGTCGAGCTCCGAGCTGCGGATGTTCACCAGGTCGCCGCAGAAGACGATCAGGTCGGGGCGAAGGCTGTTGACGCTGTCCACCAGGCGCCGCAGCTCCGCTTCGGGACGCACGACGGTGCCCAGGTGCGTGTCGGTGATCTGGGCGATGCGGAACCCGTCCAGCCCGGCCGGGAGGCGTTCGGAGCAAACCTCCGTGCGGTTTACGCGGATCGTAGTACGCCCGGCCGTAGCGCCCCAGATGAAGAGTGCCGCGACGCCTGCCCCTGCTGCGATGCCGACCCGCGGCAGTCCCGTCCATCGGAAAAAATAGCAGGCCATGCGCGGCAGGACGGTCACCATCCATGCCCAGAACGCCCACATGGCGAACGTCATGAACGCCGTGGTGTTGTCGCGTGTGACGGCCCCGGCGACGGCGATCACGGCCGGCAGGGCATCGGTCGCGGCCGCCGCGACGATGAATACCCGGTGGCGGACGCCCGGGGCACGCCGCCGCATGCGGCGGTAATGAATGACGTCGGCGGCCGCGGCCGCAAGCGTCAGAATCGAAGTAAACCAGAGAAACATACCTTATTTTAATTAACGCACGAAGACGATGCGGGCCGGGTGCGGAACCGGTTTGCCGGGCGTCTGTCCGTGCGGCGGTTTATCCACGGCAAAGATAGTGCAAGTCGGGGGCTGGGGCAAATCGATTTGCCGCTGCCGGGGACGCTGCCTGTCCGTGCGGGAGTTTATCTCCGGCAAAGATAATGAAAACCGCGTGCAAACCAAGCCCGTCCGGAGCTGGCGGAGCGCCTTTTGCCGCGGGACGGAAGCGCCGTGCGTTCCGGCAGATCGAATGGCGTGCGGCATCCTTTGGCATATAACTTGCTGATCGGGGGTTTGAACATCAACTGCTTGTGCTCCAAAACAAAACATATCGGACAAATTTAAAACCAAATCAATTCAGCTTATGAAAACATTTCGACTTCTGATTGTCTCCCTGCTCCTTGCGACTTCCGCTTCCGCCCAGCACCACCGGGGCGAACGCCGTGGCGGCGACTATTCGCCGACGGTCTACCTCATCTCCGTACACGAGGTGGATACCATCTACAACTGCGGCGGCTGTGCGGCACAGCAGGCTGCGGCACTCAACCGCATGGCCGTCGGCAACGCCACGCAGGACTACATCGACACGCACCGCCCCGGCTTCCAGCAGACCGAGAAGCCCCAGTTCGTGTTCGCCTCGAAGAACAACCGTTTCTCGTTCTCGCTGGGCGGCTTCGTGAGCCTGCGCGCCGGATACGACTTCGACGGCATCGTGGACAATATTGACTTCGTGCCCTACGACATTCCCGTGCCGGGCAATTACAATTCGAAACAGAAGCTGATGATGGACGCCTCGACTTCGCGTCTCTTCATGAAGGCGATCACCAATACGCGGGCGCTGGGCCGCGTGGTGATTTACATGGACGCCGACTTCCGCGGCGGCGCGGAGGGCAGCTATACGCCCGCCTGCGCTCGGCTTACGTGTCGTTCAAGGGGCTGACCCTCGGACGCGACGTGACGACGTTCTGCGACCTGTCCGCCGCCCCCACGACCATCGACTTCCAGGGGCCGAACGCCTATAATTTCAACTTCGCGACACTGATCCGCTACGAGGTGTCGTTCGCCCGTAGGCACATGACCTTCGGCGTCGCCGCCGAGCTGCCGAGCGTGAGCGCCACCTACGGTGAGAACTTCAAGCCGATCCACCAGCGCGTACCCGACTTCCCGATGTACCTGCAATATGCCTGGGGCGCCGACCGCAGCAGCCACCTCCGCGCTTCGGCCGTGCTCCGCAATCCTTACATGTATAAAGTATCGAAGGATGCCACCACGTCGCTCTTCGGGTGGGGCGTGCAGTTGAGCGGCACGATCAAGTGCTGCGACTGGTTCCGCATGTTCATGAACGGCGTTTACGGCGAGGGCATCACCCCTATATTCAGGACCTGACGGGTTCGGGGCTCGACTTCACGCCCAACCCCGCGGATCCCACGCTCGTGCGCATGATGCCCATGTGGGGCGTGCAGGCCGCCGGGCAGATCAACTTCACGCCGCGCCTGTTCGTGTCGGGCGGCTACTCGACGGTGCGCGTGCAGCGCAGCGAGGGCTACTATACGGCCGACCAGTACAAACAGGGGCAGTATATCTTCGGCAACATCTTCTACTCGCTCACCCCGCGCTGCAAGGTGGCCGCCGAGTACCTCTACGGTTCGCGCAAGGACATGAACAGCATGAAGAACCATGCCAACCGCGTGAACGTGATGGTGCAGTACAGCTTCTGACGGCCTTGTCGGCGTCATTTATTCGGGCGGTCCGGTGCGGGCCGCTCTTTTTTCGTATATTTGCTTTCAAACTGTTGCTGAATCATGATGGAATTTCTGACGGAATACAACCTTACGGGGCTGGTGATCGGCGTCGCTACGTTTCTGATCATCGGTCTGTTCCACCCCTTCGTAATCAAGGGCGAATATTACTTCGGCGTGCGCTGCTGGTGGTTTTTCCTGCTGATGGGCGTCGCGGCGATCGCGGCGTCGGTCGCCGTGCGGCATATCCTCTGGTCCACCCTGCTGGCCGTCTGGGGCGCGTCGTCGCTCTGGTCGATCGGCGAGCTGTTCGAGCAGCGCGGACGTGTGGCGAAGGGATGGTTCCCGGCCAATCCGAACCGGAAGAAGAAATAATCCGGCCGTTGCGCCTGCCTGCCGCCGAGCCGGTCCTGAACGGCAGTCGGCGCGACGCGGCGGATCGCCTGCGGGCAGAGAGTCGCCCTCCGGCGCGGAATGGAGCGGGCTGCGGCCGCGATTTTCGGCTGTGTAAGGCGGACAGCGTCTTACTCCTGCGGCTGCGTGGGCGGAATGTTTGCCGGCGGAGTCTGGGGCGTGTGATTGGTCTGGAGAATGACGATGATGACTGCCGTGACGACCAGAATCAGTCCGGCCGCGGAGTCGAGGTCGAAGCCTTCGCCGAAGTGGACGACGCCGACCAGTACGGCCGTCAGGGGTTCCATCGAGCCGAGGATCGAAGTCATCGTTGAGCCGATATGCTTGATCGCCAGCACCAGCGTCAGGTTGGAGAGCACCGTCGGGAGCAGGGCCAGCAACAGCAGGTTGCGCCAGATGTGCCATGTGTGGACTACCGCGATGCCGGACGTCGAGAGGGCGTAGACCAGAAACACCGCGGCGGAGAAGGTCAGCACGTAGAACGCCACGATCAGCGGGTCGAGTCGTCCGGCGCGGCTCTTCATCACCCCGATGATATACACCGCATAGGTGAATACGGTCGTCCCGGCATAGATCAGGCCGCGTCCCGGATCGTTGTTTCCCGCGTCGCCCCACGCCAGCAGCGCCACGCCGACGAGCGAAATGAAGACTGCGATGACGATCCACACCGAACTGCGTTCGCGGAAAAAGAGCGTCATGACGATGGTCACCACCAGCGGATAGAGAAAATTGACGGTGGTGGCCACGCCGCTCGGTATGTAATCGTACGAGCGCAGCAGTCCCAGCGACGTGGCGGCGTACATCAGGCTCAGGCCGGCCAGCACGCCGAAGTCGCGCCGCGAGATGCGGAAGTTGCGTTTCAGCAGCAACGCCACCGCCGCCATGATGGCCGCCGAGAGCAGCATGCGGTAGAAGAGAATCGTCGGCGAGGCCATGCCCGCATGAAGCAGCGGGATCGAGAAGAGCGGGATCAGCCCGAACGTGGCCGAAGAGACAACGGCGTAGAGCACTCCCTTTATATTACTTATGTTACGCATATGTTCGACGTTTTTCGCGTTGGCGTCTGTCATGGCTGCACCGTGTCTGCACGCGGTGCGCTCCTTCCGCCGCCGGCAGATGCGGAACGGCGGGTGCGGGCCGAGCCTGCGGTGCACGGCGGCGTTGAAGCGGCCCGCCGCACCGCTGCGCGTTTTGCCGCGGCCTGCGCCGCGCGGCATCCGAACGACGGCAAAACCGTGCTCGGCGGTTCGGGACGGCAAATATAGTGCGGTTTTTGATTTTATCGTACGGAAAGCTAACTTTGGGGCGCATACCATGAAAATATCCGCTCGACATATCCTCCCGTGGCTGGTGCTGGCGGCGGCGTGCTGCGTCCCGGCCCAACGCGCCGGCGTGGAGCGCCCCGTGCCCGAACCCGCCCCGGTGCGTGTCCAGCTGTTGTTCGCGGGCGATGTCATGCAGCACCTTCCGCAGGTCACGGCGGCGCGACGCGGGGACGGGTTCGATTACCGCGGGGTATTCGCTTACCTGCGCCGCCGGTTTCATGCCGCCGACCTGGTGGTCGTGAACCTCGAAACGACGCTCACCCGCACGGATCGCTACACGGGCTACCCCTGTTTCCGCTCGCCCGTGGCGCTGGCCGATGCCCTGCGCGACGCCGGGGTCGACGTGGCCGTGCTGGCTAACAACCATTGCTGCGACGGCGGTGCTGCCGGGGTGCGTACGACCGTCGCGGAACTTCGGCGGTGCGGCATCCTGCATACCGGCGTCTTTACCGACAGCCTCGACCGCGCGGCCAACAACCCGCTGTGGGTGGAGCGCTACGGCGTGCGGTTCGCGCTGCTCAACTATACCTACGGCACCAACGGCATCCCGGTTCCCGCCGGGGTGGAGGTCAACCTGATCGACACGGCGCGCATGGCGGCCGACCTGGCTGCGGCACGGCGCGGGGCGCCCGACTGCGTGGCGGTCTGCATCCACTGGGGCAACGAATACGAGCGGAGGGAGAATGCCGTGCAGCGGCACCTGGCACAATTCCTGCGCCGGCACGGCGCCGACCTTGTCGTGGGCAGCCACCCGCACGTGGTGCAGCCCTTCGACGCCGATTCGTCGCACGTGGTGCTCTCTTCGCTGGGGAACTTCGTGTCCAACCAGCGGCGGCGCTACTGCGACGGCGGGTTGGTGGCCGAAATCGAGGCCGTGCGGCATCCCGACGGGCGCATGTCCTATTCGCTTGAGGCGGTGCCCGTCTGGGTGGCGATGCCGGGCTACCGCGTCGTCCCGTCCGAAGTCGGGGACACGATGGCTCTGCCGGCGGCCTATTCCCTGTTCCGGAAGGACGTGGCGGAGATGCTCGATCGGGTCTATAAGAATCCGAATAGCCGTATAAAAACAAACGATGAAGATAATTTGGCGAATTGTCGGGGATTTTCCTATCTTTGCTGTACGGAAATAAACGACACACTAAACAATATAAGATTATGGAAAAGAGCATTAAAGGTACAAGGACCGAGCAGAATCTGCTGAAGGCGTTTGCCGGCGAAAGTCAGGCGCGCAGCCGTTACGTATTCTTCGCCAGCAAGGCGAAAAAGGAGGGTTACGAGCAGATCGCAGGCGTGTTCGCCGAGACGGCCGAACAGGAGAAGGAGCACGCCGAGCGTTTCTTCAAGTTCCTTGAGGGCGGCGACGTGGAGATCACGGCCAGCTACCCCACCGGTCCGATCGGAACCACTGCCGAGAACCTGCTGGCTGCCGCTCACGGCGAAAAGGAGGAGTGGGATGTTCTCTACCGTGAGTTCGCCAAGGTGGCCGAGGAAGAGGGCTTCATCGAAATCGCCACGGCCTTCAAGATGATCTCGACCGTCGAGGCCGAGCACGAGCGCCGCTACCTCAAGCTGCTGAGCCGCCTGACGGACGGCAACTTCTTCAAGCGCGACGGCAAGATCTGGTGGCAGTGCCGCAACTGCGGTTTCGTCATCGAAGCCGAAGAGGCTCCCAAGCTCTGCCCCGCCTGCAAGCATCCGCAGGCCTACTTCGAGCCGAAGAAAGAGAACTATTGACGGAGTTCGCAAGCTGGCGGCCCTGTATCGGAACGGTGCAGGGCCGCCTTTTTGCGGCGCAGGAGTCCCTGCCGGGAAGCCGGCTCTCTCTCGGTCGGGACGGTGTGCGGTTCCCGACCTAATTTGTCGTTTCGTGTCGGAAGATTGCGGAATCTTTATTATCTTTGCCGGATAGGAAAATCGGAACAACGAACAATAACGCATATAATATGGCAGACGAAAAAATCATCTTTTCGATGGTAGGCGTTTCGAAGACGTTCACCAATCAGAAAAAGGTCCTTAACAACATCTACCTCTCCTTCTTTTACGGAGCCAAGATCGGCATCATCGGTCTGAACGGTTCGGGTAAATCGACGCTGATGAAGATCATCGCGGGCATCGACAAGAACTTTCAGGGCGAAGTGGTCTTTTCGCCCGGTTACACGGTGGGCTATCTGGAACAGGAGCCTAAGCTCGACGACTCGAAGACCGTCAGGAGGTGGTCGAAGAGGCTGCGCCGCGACGGTGGCGCTGCTCAAGGAGTACGAAGAGATCAACATGAAGCTATGCGAGCCGATGGACGACGAGCAGATGGCCCGGTTAATCGAGCGCCAGGGCGAGTTGTACGAACAGATCGACCAGGTCAACGGCTGGGAGCTGGACAGCGTGCTGGAACGCGCCATGGACGCCCTGCGCTGCCCCGACCCCGACCAGTCGGTGAAGGTGCTCTCGGGCGGTGAGCGCCGCCGCGTGGCGCTGTGCCGCCTGCTGTTGCAGCAGCCCGACGTGCTGCTGCTCGACGAGCCCACGAACCACCTGGACGCCGAGTCGATCGACTGGCTCGAACAACATTTGCAGCAGTACAAGGGTACGGTGATCGCCGTCACCCACGACCGCTATTTCCTCGACAACGTGGCGGGCTGGATCCTGGAGCTGGATCGCGGCGAGGGTATTCCCT
>JBKSUH010000050.1:0-13232 GCA_047233565.1 Alistipes sp. | reverse complement strand
GCTCAGAAACCTGAAGGTATATGCCGGCACGGAGCATCCGCACGCAGCGCAGAACCCGAAGACCATTAAGTTAAACGAGATTAAGTAAGAGTTATGGAAGTTGTAAACACCGTAGGTCGTCGTAAGGCCGCTGTGGCTCGCGTATACGTGAAGCCGGGTAAGGGTCAGATTACAATCAACCGCAAGGCGCTTGAAGTTTACTTCCCGCTCGAAATTCTCCAGTACCAGGTGAAGCAGCCGCTGCTGGCTACCAACACGGTGGAGAATTACGACATCGTCATCAACCTCGATGGCGGTGGTATTACGGGACAGGCTTCGGCTGCTCGCTTGGGCATCGCACGCGCATTGTGCGAAATCGACGCTGAGATGCGTCCGGCACTGAAAAAGGCCGGGTTCCTCACGCGCGATCCCCGCGAGGTTGAGCGTAAGAAGCCGGTCAGCCCGGAGCACGCCGCAAGTTCCAGTTCAGCAAGCGTTAATCCGAACGACCTATTTTCGGCAGGCACGGCGAGGGTTACAAACCGGAACGACTACCTATATTATCTATACGCGTATTACTTTCAGGTTGCCCCGCCGCGGAAAACCCGTGGGATCGGCCAGGCCGCTACCCGTCGGGTTGAAGAAAAGAGAATTAAAATTAACAAACACGATTGAATTAAAATGTCACGTACAGATTTTAATACATTATTGGAAGCCGGTGCGCACTTCGGTCACCTGAAGCGCAAATGGAACCCCAAAATGGCTCCTTACATCTTCATGGAGAAGAACGGCATCCACATCATCGACCTGCACAAGACCGTGCTCAAGATCGATGAGGCTGCCGCAGCCATCAAGCAGATCGCCAAGAGCGGCCGCCGCGTGCTGTTCGTAGCCACGAAGAAACAAGCCAAGGATATTGTTGCCGAAAAGGTGGCAGCCGTCGGTATGCCTTACGTTACGGAACGTTGGGCCGGCGGTATGCTGACAAACTTCCCCACCATACGTAAAGCCGTCAAGAAAATGTCGACCATCGACAAGATGAACAGCGACGGCACGTTCGATAATTTTCCAAGCGCGAGAAACTCCAGATCGCACGCCAGCGCGCGAAACTTGAGAAGAACCTCGGTTCCATCGCCGACCTGACGCGCCTTCCGGCCGCCCTGTTCGTCGTTGACGTACAGAAGGAGTCGAATGCGGTAAAAGAGGCCAAGCGCCTGAGCATCCCCGTATTTGCAATGGTAGACACTTGTTGTGATCCGACCGACATTGATTACGTTATCCTGCAAATGACGATGCCACCAAATCGATTGCCGTAGTGCTCGATGCCATGTGCAGCGCTATCGCCGAAGGTACCGAAGAGCAAGCTCGAAAAGAGAAGGAGGCGCAGGAGGCTGAGGCCGGTGCCGACGCTCCCGTGAAGAAGGAGGGCAAACCCCGCATCAAGAAGGCCGTGAAGGCCGCTATCGATGCCGAGCAGGCCGCCGTAGCCGAGGTCGTCGCAGCTGTGGAGACTCCGTTCGAGGAGCCCGCAGTTGAAGCAGCAGTTGAAGCTGTAGCCGAAGCAGCAGCCGAAGAGGCTGCAGCCGAGGCCAAGGCCGAGTAATCGCCTTTTTGGGGAAATCAATTAACAATAAAAAGAAAGGAAAATTATTATGGAAATCAAAGCTGCTGATGTAATGAAGCTCCGCAAGATGACCGGTGCCGGTATGATGGACTGCAAGAAAGCCCTGATCGAAGCCGAAGGTGACTTTGCACGCGCTCAGGACATTATCCGCGAGAAAGGTAAGCTCGTCGTTGCCAAGCGTGCCGACCGCACCGCTACCGAGGGTGTCGTCGTTACGAAGATCGTAGGTCAGAAGGCCTATATCCTCTGCTTGGCGTGCGAGACCGACTTCGTGGCTCAGAATGCAGAATATACCGCTTCGGCCGAGGCGATGCTGGAGGTTGCCGTAAACAGCGACGCCGCAGACCGCGACGCCCTGATGGCTGCCAAGAACGCCGAAGGCCACACCGTCGAGGAGATGGTGACCGAGAAATCGGGTCAGACGGGTGAGAAGATCGAGCTGGCATACTATGCCCGCATCGAGGCTCCCTACTGCGCTGCTTACGTACACTTCAACAAGAAGCTCGGCACGATCCTCGGTTTCAACAAGGAGGTTCCCGCCGAGGTCGCCCACACCGTTGCCATGCAGGCTACGGCGATGGCTCCGGTTTCGATTTCGGAGGCCGACTGCCCCGCGGAGATCGTGGAGCACGAGCGTAAGATCGCCGTCGAGGCCATGAAGCAGGATCCCAAGAACGCCAACAAGCCCGAGGCTATCCTCGAGAAGATCGCCGAGGGTAAGATGCGCAAGTTCTTCGAGGAGAACACGCTGCTGAACCAGCCGGTGGTAGGCGAAAAGGAGACGATCGCCGAGTTCATCCACAAGGCGGACAAGGAGGCTACGGTTGTCGCTTACAAGCGTTTCGCGCTGGGCGAGTAATCCGACCGAAGGACGGCAAGAAGACCGTTCGTATATTGTGAAAGACCGGAACTCTCCGATGAGTTCCGGTCTTTTCGTGTGTATGGTCTTGTGGGAGCCTTTTATAGGATGTTTCATAGGATGTTTCATAGGAGGCCGGCTTCTGTGCGGAGTATGCCTGACGTATAGTCGGCAGCGGCCGGAAAGAAGCCGAATGGCGATTGCCGAAGGGTGTCGGCTTGGCGGTTTCTTGTGTCCTTATGCCGAACGAACGTACGGCGCTTTGCGCTTGCCGGAAATAACGCTGTCCGGATTTTCCCGGAGCGTTTTCCGGTTGTTCTCGATTGTCTGTTTTGCCCGGCTGTATTATGTCGTCGGCTGTTTTGCGTCGTCTCCGGTTGCGCCCGATCTTTTCGGCCAATCGGTCGGAAACGACCGAAAGGCGCTTTCCGGTTATTCACGCTCTGTTTTCAAGACTTTTTCGGATGCCGCAAATCCCGGTTCTATCTGATCCCCAGCCGCCAGAGCGCCCGCAGGATGAAGCGTCTGACGGCGGCGGGCAGCGTCAGCCAACAGCGGACTGTCGTCGCCACCGGCGGAAGCGGTGGAGACGATGCGGCCGGAAGGGCGGATGACAGCCGTCATAACGGCCGCTATGTCTGTCGCTGCGCAATGTTCGGTCATCCGGTGGTTGCCGTCGCCTGCGAGGGTGAAACGAAGCCGGGGCGGGGCAGGTGCCGTTTCTGCGGGTGTTTGGCCGGGATTGCTGGTCGCTTGGGGATTTTCGGAATTTTCGGGGCGTGCCGGAAGCGGAGGGTCGCCTTGCCGGTTTCCCGGAGCGCGGGGAGCGGAGCGGGAGTATCTCCGGCGTTGGAGGCCGTTGCCGACGCAGCTGTTGTCGCCGCTTCCGTTGTTGCGGCCGTTGGTATTGCCGACGCTTCCGGTGTCTTTGTTATTGTCTCTACCGTCGTGTTTGCCGATTGCGGGGCATCTCCCCGCTCTCCGGTTCGATGCGGAGAATGCGGTGGAGGATATGGCGTCCTTCGCAGCGGAACAGCACCACGTCGCCCGGTTGCAGGGCCTGACTTCCGGAGGGAAGACGGTCGGGGTGGGAATTTGCGGCGGTGTCGGGGGCGGTTTCGTTTCGCACGAGCCTGTTTTGCTTTCGGGCGGCTGCTGCCGTTTCGGAATTTCCGGTGTATCGGGCGATCGGAGTCAGTACTGCGATGTCGCGTTCGCTGCGCAGCAGGGGCCGCATGCTGTGGCCCTTCATGCGGATCTGGACTTCGTGTCCTTCGGCGAGCATCGCTTCGACCTGCTCGAAAAACAGACGGTTCGAAAGCTGCATCACGGGCGGGGATTTGCGGATTCGCCGCCGAAAATCGTGCGGCAGGCCAGTTCGGCCGCCGCCGCATCGGGCCGGCATTCGAGGTGGTAGACCGGGACCTGCGCCACCACGGCCGAGACGGTTGCGCATACGGCGTCTTCCAGCGTTTCGTCGTGGGCGAACGACGGCGGGCACGAGGGCAGCAGCGCGCCGATGGCCTCGATCGCCCGCAGGCGGCGAATCCGGTTGTGCGGAGCCTGTGACAGCCGTACGATGGCCCGGATCGGCTGGCATACGTTGCGGTAGCAGGGCGTTTTCCCGCTCCACGGCGCACCGAAGACCATGGCCTGCGGTTTTGGGGCGCCGGTTGTCGCTGCGCTTGCGTCCGGAGTTTCAGCCGCAGCTGCGGGGCGTTCGCCGGATTTTGGACGGCTCCGCAAATCGGGTCTGCATCTGCGGTCTGCACGATGCGGACGATCGGACTGTCGTCGTTGAGCAGCTCCGCGCCGGGGATATGTTTACGCCACAGACGGGTGTGGGTGCTTTTGCCGGTGCCCGATTCGCCGAGGAACAGCACGGCCCCGCCGTTCAGGCTGATGACCGACGAATGGATGGCTACGGCCTGCCGCGCCACGGCGGCGATGTTGAACATCGACCATAATCCGAAGCGGAACAGCGCCGGGTTGTGCCGCAGTGTGACGTCGGTCGTGACGAGCGGTGCGCCGAACGCCTTGCGGAAACGGGCGGCGGCGCGGTCGCGCGGCGTCATGGTGAGCAGGTAACCTTCCGAGTCGCGGCCGAAACGGCAGTCGGCGTCGGCATCGGCGAAGTCGAATTCGTCGAGTTCGCGGTAGCCGTCCGCTTGGCGGATTTCGCCGCGGGTTTCGACGCTCAGGTCGGCCGGGCCTTCGTCTGGGGCGGCGAAGGGCGCCAGCGCCATGCCGAAAGACCCTGCGGTGAATTCCTGCGGGACGGCGATGCGTATGCCTGCTATGATGTATTCCATATTATTCTCCTATTGTGATGATTCGGGTGCAGTATTCGAGCGAGCTTTCGCGGTGGGCGATAACCACCAGCGTCAGCCCCTCGTCGCGCGCCGCCAGCTCGGCGACCGAACGGTTGATCTCCTCCTCGGTGCGGCTGTCGAGCGCCGAGGTCGCCTCGTCGAAGAAGAGCACGTCGGCCCGGCGGTAGAGCGCGCGGGCGATGCCGATGCGCTGGCGCTGTCCGCCCGAAAGGCGGCAGCCGCATTCGCCGACATGGGTGTCCATGCCTTTGGAAAGTCCCGCGACGAACTTTCCGAGCCGGGCGGCTTCCAGCGCTTCGGCCACGCGGCCGCGGTCGATTTCGTCGTCGGGAACGCCCAGCGCGACGTTGGCCGCGAAGCTTCCGTCGGCGATGAAAAGGTTTTGCGAGACGTAGCCGATGCGGTTTTGCCATGCGCGGCGGTTGGCGGAGGTGAGGGCGTGCCGTCGATCGTTATTTCGCCCCGGTCGGTTCGTAAAGTCCCAGCAGCAGGTTGAAAAGCGTCGTTTTCCCTGCGCCCGATGCGCCGCGGATGCCGATGCGTTCACCCTTGCGGATCGAGAGCGTAAGGCCGCGGAAAAGCTCGTGCCCGTCGTCCGCGAAGCGAAGCCGAGGTTGCGGACGGCGATTTCATGTTCGAAAGACAGTATTTCGGACGCGCATGCTCCGGATGTGCCGCCGGCCGAAACGGATTTCGTTGATTTTGCGGTGCAGGGCTGTTTGGCCGGGGCTGTTTGGCCGTAAGGAGCCGTTTGTCTGCCGGATGCGGTTCGTTTGTCCGGAGCCGTTCGCCTGCCGCGGGCGGTCTCGCCGCTCTCCGCCGCGGAGTATTCCGACGGCGGGATAGCGGCGGCATCAGTATGGAGGCCTTTCCCGGCTCTCTCGGCGGCTCCGGAGAGCGTGTCCGGCGATGCGGAGGAAGGTTCGTCCCCGGCCGTTGCGTCGCGCAGGATGCCGATCGTGTAGCGGTTGTATTTGATGGCCGTCCAGCCGGTCATGATGTTGCGCACCGAGGGCATCAGGCGCAGTGCGGCCACGGCGAATACGCCGAACAGCATTTGCGCCCGCCCGTCGCCGTCGCCGAGGCTCAGTGCCACGAGCAGGGCCATGCCCACGGCCAGCCCGACCTCGGTGAAGGTCTGGGGCAGCAGCCCGATCGCCGTTTCGCGCAGGCGCGTGCGGATCACCTGATCCATCGCCCGGTCGAACTGGCGGAGCATCATCGGGACGGCATTGTTGATCTCGATGTCGGCATAGCCGCGGAAGGTCTCGGCCACGAGCCGCGCCTTTTCGCGCTGCGCCTTGTTTTCCAGTTCCCCGTAGCGGTTGATGCGGTTGCGCACCAGTCCGTAATAGAGCCAGATCGAGGGCAGGAAGACCGCCAGGGCGAGCAGTGCCGCGAGGGGCGTGTACCACATCAGCGCCCCGAACAGCAGCACGAGCAGCATCGCCTCGGCGGCGATGGCGGCGGCGGGTTTGAGCACGCCCGCCGCGAAGGCCAGGCAGACGACGTTGACGTTGCGGGCCAGCACGGCCGAGTTCGACGCCTTGACGAACGGCAGCCCCCGGTCGTGGTAGGTAACGAGCAGCCGCCGCGAAAGCGTGCGGTAGAGGTCGTAAATATAGGTGCGTTCGACGCGGGCGAGCCACAGCCCGAGCAGGCACTTCAGGACGATCACGCCCACCACAGCCGCGCAGACCGCCAGCGCGAAAGTGCGTTGTGAGGCGAAGCCCAGCCCTTCGTAGGCGCGTGTCAGCACCCCGCCGCCCTCGAGGCTGCCGGGGTCGAGCACCAGCGCCAGCACGGGCAGCAGCATGGCCAGCCCGAGGAAATTCAGCCCTGCGCGCAGCAGGAGCGTGCAGGCGACCCACACTCCCCGGCGGCGGAACGCACGCGGTATGATGCCGATGGTTTCGTTCATCTTATCCTTCCACTTTTTCGATTTCCACCAGTTTCACGTACAACATGTACCCTACGCAATGGGTGTAGCCCAATTGCCGAAGCAGGGCGAGGTATTCGCGCACCTGACGGCGGTAGCGTTCGGGTTCGCGGCCGCCGAACGTAGTCCACGACCACGGCCCGCGTGCCGCGGATCATTACGCGGTCGGGACGCCGCGCGGAGGAGCCGCCGGGAATGATGATTTCGTTTTCGTTGCGCACGCGCTCCCAGCCCCGGCGAACCATTCGCGGGCCGCGGGGTGTGCCAGCGCGCGGGCGATCATCCGCCGCAGGGCGGCGGCTTCGGCGGCGGAAAGCGTGCCGTCGGCCTGCATCCGCTCCACGGCGAGGCGTATCTGCTCCTCGTCGTCGGCGTTTTCGAAGGCCTTGTGCATCAGGATGCCGAAATTGCGGGGCGAGAGTTCCACCTCTTCCTCCTCGAAATAACGTTGCGAGGGGAGCCTCAGCCGCAGGTCGGCGCGTGCCGTGGGGTAGTTCTCCAGTACGACGTGCACGCTGTCGGATGCTTTGCCGCCGCCGGGCACGGGGCCCGTGAAGCGCCCGAATTCGAACCTTTCGCCTTCCTCGGTCGCGGTGCGGCGCCCTTCGGTGCCGTCGAGCAGCGCTTTGTCGCCGTCGGCTCCGATGCTTTGCAGCAGCAGCCCGCCGACGCTCTTGCCGCCCTTGCGGGGGATGAAGACGTGCAGCGACTCGGCGGCGCGTGTCAGGGCCACGTACAGCAGATTGATGTTGTCGACGTGCGAATAGACCAGCTCGCGGTAGTACTCCGCCGAGAAGCCCGATTCGGCCATCGCCTTCTTGTATTTCACCGGGAAGCGCCCGACGGCGCCCACATCGCCCTGTGCCTCGGCCCAGACGATGTTCGTCACGTTGCCGCCCGACTTGGGATCGAGCTGCCACGAACACCAGGGGATCAGCACCACGCGCTTTTCGAGCCCCTTGGCCTTGTGTATGGTCGTGATCTCGACGGTCGTTGCGCTCTCGTCGACGCTCAGCGACCGGTTCTGCCCCTGCTGCTCCCACCAGTCGAGGAACAGCGCGATGTCGGCGATCTTGCTGGCGCAGAAGCCGATGATCTGTTCGTGTATGGCTTGCAGGTAGGCCGTCTGCTGCCTGTCGTCGTGCAGCGCGTGGCGCATGACGATCCGCTCGAACGCCTCCTCGGGCGACAGCAGCCGGATCGAGCGGAAAAAGGTGCGTTCGTCCCCGGGCAGCGGGCGGTCGAACCCGCGCCCCAGGTAGTGGTCGTAGACGGCGCGGCTGAGCGAGTCGTCGGGGTTGAGCGACAGGCGCAGCGCCGCGGCGATGAACGAACTGACGGGGGCGTTGCCCACGATCAGCGCTTCCTGTGTCATCACATCGAACCGGTAGCGCGGGTCGTCGTTGCGGCGTTTGAAATCCAGCAGCTCGGCGGCCACCCTGGCGCCGTCGGTCGCCCCGCGCACCAGGATCATGATGTCGCACGGACGGAAACCCTTGTCCAGCACCTCGCAGATGCGCTCCACGACGGGCGGCCGTTCGGCGAAGGTCTCCACCGAAACATAGCCCGGCACCCCGCCCAGGCGGCGGGGTGTCTGCGCATGTTCGCGGTAAGCCTTTTGCAGGGTGTCGCGCAGCCCGGCGGCGGTGCGGGCGTCCATGTCGCCCCGCGCCGCGGCTTCGTCCAGCGTCGCGTTGAGCGCCCGGTTGTCGGCTTCGACCACGCGGCCGATGGCCTTGTTGTTGAAATCCACCACGGCGGGCAGGCTGCGGTAGTTTTCCGTGAGGTTGACCAGTTCGGTGCTGTCCGCGCCCAGCGCCCGTTGCGCCTGCGAGTGGAGTATTTTCCAGTCGCCGCCCCGCCAGCGGTAGATCGACTGCTTGATGTCGCCCACGATCAGCACCGAGGTCGCCTCGCTCTGCGCCATGGCGTTTTGCAGCAGGGGCAGGAAATTCTCCCACTCCTTCACGGAGGTGTCCTGGAATTCGTCGATCATGAAGTGTTCGAAGCGGTTGCCGACCTTCTCGTAGATGAACGGCGCGTCGTTGTGGCCGATGAATTCCGAGAGGATGTATTTGGTCTCCGAGAGGAGCATCATGTTCTGCTCGTCGCACAGCTGCTGCACCTTGGCGTAGAGGTCCGACAGCAGCGCGAAGCTGCGGTAGTTCTCGCGCAGCAGGTCGCAGGTGTTCACGAGCGGACGTTGGCGTCGTACAGATCGCACATTTCGCGCAGCAGGGGTTGCAGCCGGGCGGCGAGCGGCGCGGCGGGCGATCCCTTGGGCGCCCAGCCTCGGTCGTCAGGCTCATTTTGCCACCGTGGCGGTGTAGGGTTTCAGCTCTCCGGCCGCGACCGTGAGAAATAGTGGGCGAAACTGCGGCTCTTGCCCGTGAAGTCCGTCGGCCCGACGCCGCATCGGCCATGATCCGTACGGCCTCGGCCGCACGCTCCCGCATCTGCTGCTTGGTCGCCGCGGCGCGCCGTCGCTTCGCCGACGATGGCCCAGCTCCTCGCGCGAGCGGCGAGGATGAGCCTCCTTGTTCTTCTCCTTGAACAGCTCGCCGCCCAGCGTGAGGATGCCGTCGCGGATGTCCCATTTCTTGCCTTCGTCAATGCGCTCCTGCACGAAGTCCGTGAGCCAGCGCTGCAGGTCGCGGTCGGTGGTGATCTGCTCGATGAGCGTGTCGGCGCTCTTGGTCAGCACCGAGGCCGTTTCGATCTCGACGTTGTAATTGAGGTCGATGCCCAGCTCCTTGATGAAGGCGCGCAGGATGCGCTGGAAGAAGGTGTCGATCGTCAGCACCGTGAAGCGCGAATAGTCGTGCAGGATCTTCGACCGCACCTCCCGGGCGCGTCGGCGCACCGTGGCGGCATCGAGCGACAATTCGCGGCAGAGGTTGTCGAGGTAGGAGCTCGGCTGTCCCGAGGCCAGCAGGTGTATCTCCTTGAGGATGCGAGACTTCATCTCCTCGGTGGCCTTGTTGGTGAAGGTCACGGCGAGGATGTGGCGGTAGATGGAGGGCTGTTCGACCACGCGCACGTATTTGTATGCCAACTGGTAGGTCTTGCCCGACCCCGCGCTTGCATTCAGAATTCTCGCCCTCACTGTCCGAAATGTCGTTTTAGGTAGTAAAAGTACAAAACAAATCCCGAACGGCAAACCGGGGTTCGCAATAATTTTGTATTTTAGCGACGTATTTAAACCTACAATGTATGAAGAAGATGATTCTGAGCGCCGTGATGCTGGTTTTCGCAGCCTCCGGCCGTGCACAGGAGGCGGGTGCCGCAAGTCCTACGGAACATAACGAGTGGCTGACCACGTTCGAGGCCGTCGCGGTGGATGCCGACCTGGATATCAAATTCGTGAAAGTCCCCGACACCGAGGCCCCCAAGATCGTATACGACACGAAAGGTTCCTATACTTCGAAATTCCGCGCCGAGGTGAAGGACAAAACCCTGCGTATCAGCGAGAGGCCCGATTCGCGCCGTCCCGACCGCACCGAGGTGACGGTCTATTACAATACGTTGCAGTCCGTTTCGCTGTCGGGCGCCGCAGCCGTGTTCGAGGGGACGGTGGATGCGGTGCAGCTCGACCTGACGCTGGGGCGCAAGGCGTCGCTCACAGCGGCGTTCGATGTCAAAGACCTCAGGATGGAGCTCACGGGCGGCAGCAGCGCGACGCTCACCGGCAAGGCGAGCTACCTGACGCTGTTCGCTTCGACGGGCAGGGTCGCGGCCTCGGGGCTGGAGGTGATGTCGGCCGAGGTCAATGCCCAGAGCAAGGCCGACGTGTCGCTGTGGATCACCGACCGGTTCATCGGCAAGACCACGACTAACGCCCGTATCACCTATAAGGGGCAGCCTGCCGTCGTGCGCGGCGGCGCCAAGTTCATGGGCGGCGAAATCAACCGCGTGGAGTAGCGGATGAAGGGTTTTCGCATATCGGCCCGCCGGAGCGCTCCTGCGGCGGGGCCTGCCGGCTTCTCCGGGCGGGGTGGAACGGGTATTCCTGCGGCGGACGGCGGAGCTGTCTGGCTTTGCCGGTGTAACCGGCGCACCTGTCGGGATACGGAGACGATTCGGCGGGGGCCGGTGGGGATGCCATTGTTTTACGGGACTGAAAACACTGTAGGGCGGCTATGAAAGGATTTCTGGAAGAGGTCGCCGGGGACCTGTATGCCCGATACGGCGAGGGACTGTCCGAACGGGCGGTGCTCTTCCCGTCGCGGCGTGCGCGGCTGTTTTTCGTCGATGCCCTGGGGCGTATCGCCGGGCGTCCGATGTGGCAGCCCGAATGGGTGACGATCGACGACCTGACGGGCGAAATATCGGGGCTGCATACGGGCGACCGCGTGCGGCTCATCACCGAGCTTTACAAAGTCTACTCGGCCTACCACAACGAACCCTTCGACAAGTTCTATTTCTGGGGCGATATGCTCCTCACGGACTTCGATACGATCGACAAATACCTGATCGACGCGCAGATGCTCTTCCGCAACATCTCGGAGATCAAGGAGATCGAAGCCGATATTTCCTACCTCACGCCCGCGCAGCTGCGCATCCTTTCGTTCTGGTCCTCGTTCGGCGAGCAGGCCGATCTTTCGGAGGAGAAACGCCGTTTTCTGGCGATCTGGAAGACCCTCGGCCCCATCTACCGCCGCTTCCGGGAGCGTCTCTCGTCGCTCGGCATCGCCTACAACGGCATGGTGCAGCGCGCCGCCGCCGACCGCATCCGCGGGGGCGGGTTCGCCTTCCCCGAGCCCCGGCGTTATGTCGTGGCGGGGTTCAACGCCCTTTCCGAGTGCGAGAAGCGCCTTTTCGGGTTCCTCGCCACGGCGGCCGAAACCGATTTTTACTGGGACTTCGACTCTTATTATAAGGACGACCCCGAACAGGAGGCGGGTATGTTCGTGCGTCGAACGTGGCGCAGTTCCCACCCCGCACGGAACTTCGGTACGACAACATGCGGGGAGAGAAGCAGATCGTGTCGGTCGCCGCCGTCTCGAACGCCGTGCAGTGCAAGTATGCCGCGGCGATCCTCGCCGATCTGGCCCGCCGCCGCAGGGAGGAAGACTCCGGCATCGCCGCGGGCGCCAGGCCCGCGCTGGGCAAGGAGACCGCCGTGGTGCTTACCGACGAGAACCTGTTGCTGCCGTTGCTGTACGCCCTGCCCGCCGACATCGGACGGGTGAACGTGACGATGGGCTTCCCCCTGCGGCAGAGCCTGGCCTACACGTTCGTCGAGCGTCTGGTGGAGTTGCAGAACCACCGCCGCCGCAAGGGCGACGGCTGCACGTTCTACCATGCCGACGTGGCGGGTATTCTGGCGCATCCCTATGTCGCCGAGTGCGACGCCGCGCTGACCCGCACGATGCACGAGGAGATCGTCCGCGACCGGCGGATTTCGGTCGATGCCGCATGGCTGGGCCGCAACGAACTGCTGAAACGGATCTTTTCGCCCGCGGCGGAGTGGCGCGAGCTGTCCGATTACCTGCTGGGCGTGATCGCCGCCGTGGCGCGCCAGCCCTACGAGGGCGACGACGCCAGACAGCGGGTCGAATTTCTGGCCGTCATCGCCGAGCAGGTCACCAAGTTGCGCAACTCGCTCGACGAGTGCGATATCGACCTTACGGCCGAGGTCTACACCTCGCTGCTGCGCCGGCACTTGCAGACGCTGCGCATCCCCTTCGAGGGCGAGCCGCTGGAGGGCATCCAGATCATGGGGATCCTCGAGACCCGCAACCTCGATTTCGAAAACGTCATCATCCTTTCGATGAACGACGACAATTTCCCCGGCAATCATATGGCGCAGGCGTCGTTCATCCCCTGCAACCTGCGTGCGGCCTACGAGCTGCCCACGCCCGAGCACCACGAGGGCGTCTATGCCTACTATTTCTACCGCCTGATCCAGCGCGCCAAGACCGTCCACATGCTCTATTGCTCGCACGCCGACGACAAGTCGACGGGCGAGCCGAGCCGCTATATCTACCAGTTGGACTACGAGAGCGGCTTCGACGTGCGCAAGGTCGAAGTGGGGGTGGACGTCAACCTGGCCGAAACGGCGCCGATCGAGGTGCCCAAGGACGAAGGGGTGATGGCCCGGCTGGAGCGTTTCGTCGACGCCCAAAGCCCTGCGACGCTCTCGCCGACGGCGTTTTTCCGCTACGTGGCCTGCCCCTTGCGCTTCTATTTCCATTCCATAGCCCGCTTGGAGGCCGATGACGAAATTTCCGAGGAGGTCGATGCCCCGATGTTCGGTACGATCCTCCATGCCGCCGTGCAGACGCTTTACGCCCGCATCGCGGGGGAGGCGCATCCCGGTGAAACCCTGCGTGCGATGATCCGTACGGGCGAAGTGGCGCAGGCGGTCGAGGCGGCCATCAACGAGAACTATTTGCAGGATAAACATGCTACGGCCGAGGATTATTCGGGCAACCTGCTGCTGGTGAAGGACATCGTGATCCGTTACCTGCGGGGCGGGGTGATGCCCTACGACGC
>JBKSUH010000049.1:0-13256 GCA_047233565.1 Alistipes sp. | reverse complement strand
GCTCTTAAAATTTTCCAGATTTTCAGAAAGCAAGGTACAAAGCTAACGCTTTTTATATGTATTTGCCGGCGCTTTTAGTGCGTGGACGGCATGAACAGTTCTTGTGGAAGGGTTAAAATACGCGCGTTAATTTCTCATAGGCTTTGGAATTTGGGATTGCACATACAAATATACGAAAATATTTTTTATTTGTTCCGGAACATGCGTTTTACATCTTTCCACTCCCCGTCGTTGGGGGCGGGCTCGATGCCCAGCAGCCTGCACAGGATGAGGTACATGTTCTGGTTCTGGAACGAGCCCTGCCGGTAGCCCTTGCGGAATGCGGGGCCGGAGCCGTAAAATACCATGTGCATATCCCGGTCGCGGTTGTTGAAGCCGTGCGTGCCGCGCTTGCGTACGGGACGCTCCTGCGGGGCGTAGTCGAGCGTCCAGCCCGTTTCGGGAATGACGATGACGTTCGTCAGGCGGGTGGGTGGGTGCCGTAGTGGAACCGGCGGGGCATCCGCTCGCGCCGCCATGCCTTCATATGGCCCGTGCGGCGCAGTGTGCGCACGGCTTGGTCCGCATACTCTTCCTTGACTTCGAGACCGAACGGCGTGCCGGGAACGACGCGCACGACCTGCGCCGTGCGAGCAGCGGCATGAGGTTGATGTATCGCTCCGGCGAAAGCGCGGCCATGCCATGGTCGGCCGTTACGATGAAATTGATTCGCTCGAAGACGGGCGAGCGCCGTATCTCACGGAAAAAATAGCGGAGGACGGAGTCGATGTGTTCGGCCTGGGCGACTGCCTGCGGTGAATCGGGGCCGTAGGTGTGCATCGTGGCGTCGGGCTCTTCGAAATACCACATCACCAGCTCCGGGATCTCGGCTTCGGGGCGCGTCATGGCTTCGATCACCCAATCGGCGCGTTGGTAGTAGGTCGGTTTCGACGAGTAGGGAGTCCAGACGGTCGCCTGATGCCCGTCGATCGGGACTTCGCTGCCCGGCCACATGAAGATGTTGGCCGTGAGGCCCTGTCTTTCCGCCGTGTTCCAGATCGGTTCGCCGCTCCAGAATCCCGGCAGCCGGACATCCTCCGCGTCGAACACTGAGAGCTTGCGCCCGATCTTCCGGTCGTAGAAATTGTTGTTCACGACCCCGTGGTGGTCGGGATGCAGGCCCGTGGCCATGGCGTAATGGCTGGGGAAGGTGTTGGAGGGGTAGACCGGATAAATTTCGGCATAGGTTCCCGCCCGGGCGAGCGAGTCGAGTGTCGGCGTATGGCTGCGGCCGGCGAGATCCCAGCGGAAGGCGTCCATCGAAAGGATTACGACGTATTGTTTTCCGTCGGGTGTTGCGACGGCGCTCCTGCGGGACGCGGCGCATCCGGCGAACAGGAGTGCAAGCAGTATACAGGCGTATCGTTTCATTTCGGGGTGTTTTTGTTTGCGTAAAGATACAAAAAAGCGCCCGCTGTAACAGGGGCGCTTCTCGATTGCGTAATAATTTATTACTTGCTCATGTAGTTCTTTACGTAGTGGTGGTGCTGGCCGAAACGCTCGAAAGCGGCGCGGTCCAGCTCCTCCTGAGCCGAAGGATCGGCCACCGAGATAATCAGGCGGGCACGCTCCTGCAGCGTCTTGCCGTAGAGGTCTACGGCGCCGTGCTCGGTTACGAACCAGTGGATGTGGTTGCGGGTCGTGACGACGCCTGCGCCCGGCGTGAGCACGGGAGCGATCTTCGAAATGCCCTTGTTGGTGACCGAAGGCATGGCGATGATGGCTTTGCCGCCCTTCGAGAGCGATGCGCCGTATACGAAGTCGATCTGGCCGCCGACGCCCGAATAGAACTTCGTGCCCAGCGAGTCGGCGCATACCTGTCCCGTGATGTCTACCTGCAGGGCCGAGTTGATGGCCGTCACGCGGTCGTTCTTCGAGATGATATAGGGGTCGTTCGTGTAGCCCACGTCCATCATCAGCACGGCAGGGTTGTCGTCGATGAAGTCGTAGACGCGCTGCGAACCCATCAGGAACGTCGATACCATCTTGCCCTTGTCGATGTTCTTGGCTTCGCCGTTGATGACGCCGCTCTCCACGAGCGGGAGTACGCCGTCGGCGAACATTTCGGTGTGGATACCCAGGTTCTTGTGGTTGCCCAGCTGCGCCAGTACGGCGTTCGGGATGGCGCCGATGCCCATCTGGAGTGTCGCACCGTCCTCGATCAGGGCGGCGCAGTGTTTGCCGATGGCTTCTTCGGTGGCGTTCGGCTGTGTGAAGTGCGCCTCGATCAGCGGTTTGTCATCCTGTACGAAGATGTCGATCTTCGAGGAGTGGATCATGGCTTGTCCGAAGGCGCGGGGAACGTGCTTGTTCACCACGGCGAGCACGTAATCGGCGGTCTCCACGGCGGCCAGCGTTGCGTCGACCGACGTGCCGAGCGATACGAAGCCGTGCTTGTCGGGCGTCGACACCTGGATCATCGCCACATTGCAGGGTACTGCGCCGCAGCGGTAGAGGCGCTGCGTCTCGCTCAGGAAAATCGGAATATAGTCGGCATAGCCGCTCTGGGTGACTTTGCGGACGTTGCCGCCCACGAAGAACGAATCGAGCTGGAATACGCCTTCGAACTTCTCGTCGGCATAGGGTGCCGGGCCTTCGGTGTGCAGGTGGTGGATGTGGACATCCTTCAGTTCGCCGGCCTCGCCGCGTGCGCACATGGCGTTGATCAGGCATTGGGGGGCCGAAGCCACGGAGCTCAGGTGGATGTGGTCGCCCGATTTGATAACCTTGACGGCCTCTTCGGCGGTCGTAAATTTGATCTGGGTAGTCATTTTTACTTTAAGTTTGTATTTTGGTTTTGGTTAGCGTTTCCTTTCGCCGATTTTTCGCGGACAAAGTTCCTGATGGCCTTGTCCGTGTAAGTCCAGAAAATCGGTACGTTACGCATCGTGATGATGTTCAGCGTATTCAGGGCAAGGCCCATGCTGATGTCCACGCGATCGAGCGTGTCGATACCCGGGGCAATGTTGTAGAACATGACGACGACGTGTTCGGGTTGTCCTCCGCGCATCGTGTAGATGCGGCCGTAATGGTCCGACGAAGGGTAGGCGAGACCTTTGGCAAAGGCGTAGGTGCCGTTGCGCTCGCCGCCCATGTAGAGCCGGAAGCCGCCGTAAAGTGGCGTGATGTCGAAATGCAGCATGACGGTGCCGGAGATGTTGTCTCCGGCGCAGATGACGTTCGAGATCCGGAAGTCGTTCACGAACGAAGGGGTGCTGATGTCCGAGGGCTGGTGCTCGCGGGCGAACTGCACGACGGCGTCGTTGCGCAGGCTCTCGAAGCGGCGGGCTTCCTGACGGATCTTCTTCTTCTGAGCCTTCTGCAGCGCCTTCTGCTCCTTCTGCGTGAGGTCGGTCCGGGCTGAACGGCCGATGCCGCTCCGCACAGGGTGCAGAGCGACATCAGCAAAACAATCAGACGTTTCGGCAGCATAGCGTAGCTATTTGCGTTTCACTTCTACCTGTTCGTATCCTCGACGATGTCGCCGACGCGGATGTCGTTGAACGATTCGATGTTCAGACCGCAGTCCTGACGTTGGTGACCTCCTTGACGTCGTCCTTGAAACGTTTGAGCGAGCCGAGCTTGCCCGTGTAGATGACGATACCGTCGCGGATGACGCGGATCGGGGTGTTGCGCTGGAGCCTGCCTTCGCGGACGACGCATCCGGCGACGGTGCCGACCTTCGATATCTTGAAGATCTCCAGTACCTCGACCGAAGCGACGATCTCCTCCTTCATCACGGGCTCGAGCATGCCCTCGATGGCATCCTTGATGTCGTTGATCGCGTCGTAGATGATCGAGTAGAGGCGGATTTCGATCTCCTCCTTCTCGGCCAGCTTGCGCGCCGAGGCCGACGGGCGTACCTGGAAGCCGACGATGATGGCGTTCGAAGCGGCGGCCAGCAGCACGTCCGACTCCGAGATCTGTCCCACGGCGGCGTGGATGACGTTGACCTGCACGGTCTCCTTCGAGAGCTTGATGAGCGAGCCCGACATGGCCTCGATCGAGCCGTCCACATCGCCCTTGACGATGATGTTGAGCTCCTTGAACGATCCGATGGCGATACGGCGGCCGATTTCGTCGAGCGTCACGTGCTTCTGGGTCATGATGCCCTGCATGCGCTGCAACTGCTCGCGTTTGTTGGCGATTTCGCGTGCCGAGCGGTCGTCCTCCATCACGTTGAACGTATCGCCGGCCTGCGGTGCGCCGTTCAGTCCCAGCACCTGAACCGGTGTCGAGGGGCCGGCGGAATCGACCTTCTTGCCGTTCTCGTTGAACATGGCCTTCACGCGGCCCGTGTAGGTGCCCGACAGGATCACGTCGCCCACGTGGAGCGTACCGCTCTGCACGAGGATCGTCGAGACGTACCCGCGGCCCTTGTCGAGCGTCGATTCGATGACCGTGCCCTGCGCCTTCTTGTTGGGGTTGGCCTTCAGGTCGAGCATCTCGGCTTCGAGCAGCACCTTTTCGAGCAGTTTGTCGAGGTTAAGGCCCTTCTTGGCCGAAACCTCCTGATCCTGATATTTACCGCCCCACGACTCCACCAGATAGTTCATCTGCGAGAGCTGTTCCTTGATGTGGTCGGGGTTGGCGTTGGGTTTGTCGATCTTGTTGATGGCGAAAACCATCGGCACGCCTGCAGCCTGCGCATGGTTGATGGCCTCGACGGTCTGCGGCATGACGCTGTCGTCGGCCGCCACGATGATGATCGCAACGTCGGTGACGGCGGCGCCGCGGGCGCGCATGGCCGTAAAGGCTTCGTGGCCCGGCGTGTCGAGGAACGTGATCTTCTGCCGTTCAGCTCGACGCTGTAGGCGCCGATGTGCTGCGTGATACCCCCGGCCTCGCCTTCGATGACGTTGGTTTTGCGGATGTTGTCCAGCAGCGAGGTCTTACCGTGGTCGACGTGTCCCATGACCGTGACGATCGGCGGACGGGGCACGAGGTCTTCCTCCTTGTCTTCGCCCTCGTCGTTGATGGCCTCCTGGATCTCGACCGAGACAAATTCGACCTTGTAGCCGAACTCCTCGGCGACCACGACGAGCGCTTCGGCGTCGAGGCGCTGGTTGATGGAGACCATCAGTCCCAGGTTCATGCAGGCCGTGATGACCTGCGTGGGCGACACGTTCATCATCGTCGCCAACTCGCTCACGGTCACGAACTCCGTGACTTTGAGGGTCGAGCGTTCCTGTTCCTCGCGTTCGAACTCTTCGTTCATACGCTCGGCAACGGCGTCGCGTTTATCCTTGCGGTATTTGGCACTCTTGCTTTTGGCACCCTTGGCCGTCAGGCGTGCCAGGGTGTCCTTTACCTGCTTCGAAACCTCCTCGTCGCTCACTTCGGGGCGTACGATCGGCTTGGGTGCGGCCTTGCCTTTGTTTTTGTTGCGGCGGCCTTCGCCCGGTTTGGGCTGGTTCTGGGCGCCGGGACGGTTTTGCCCGCCCTGTCCGGGACGGTTCTGGCCGCCCTGGCCCCCTTGTCCACCCTGCTTGTTGCCGCCGCCCTGCGCATTGCCCCTCGGGGCCTTGCTGACGTCGACTTTCTCCTTTTGCAGGCGCTTGCGCTTGTGCTTGCCGCCGGCCACGAATCCCGACACGTCCATCGTACCGAGTACCTGCGGCCCGGTGAGGGTCACGGTCTCCGGACGGAAGATGTTGTCTTTGGGAGCGGCCGGTTCCGGCGCGGGTGCCGGTGCCGCAGCCGGAGTAGTCGCCGGAGCCGCAGCCGGAGCGGGGGCCGCCGCGGGAGCCGGTTTTCTGGTTTCGGCCTGCGCCGCAGTCGCCGTGGCCGCAGCCGGTGCTGCGGGAGCCGCAGGTGCCGTCTTGACTTCGGGAGCTGCCGGTTTCTCGGCGGCGGGTTCGGGCTTCGCTGCGGGTTTCGGCGCTTCGGCGGGCGCAGCGGCGGGTGCGGGCTGGGCCGCACGGGGCTGTTCGGCCGGTTTCACCGGTTCCGCCTTCGGGGCGGAGCGGGGGCCGGAGCCGCCTTGGGTTTGGGCGACAGGTCGATCTTGCCGAGGATCTTCGGCTGCTGGATTTCATCCTTGACGCTGATTACGTTGCTTTTGATGACCACCTCTTTTTCCTCCTCGCGCTCCTGCTTTTAGCTTCTTCGAGAGTGATGGTCGTCTGCTTCAGGGAGATGCGCTCACGGATCGAATCGCGTGCGTTGCCTGCGGCGCGGTTCGCCCCGAACTCCTTCTCCAGGACGGCATAAGTCTCCGCGTCGACCAGCGTATTGGTCGACCCGTCGCTCTTGATGCCCTTCATCTGCAGGAAGTCCGTGATGGTATTCAGTCCCACCTTGAACTCCTTTGCAACCTGAATGAGCCTTAATTTTCTTTCATTACCCATATCTTGTGTTTTCCTTTCTTGCTTATGTTACTCTTCAAATTCGGCCTTCAGGATTTCGACGACCTTCTGTGCCTGTTCCAGCTCCAGGTCGGCACGCGCGGCGATCTCCTCTACGGGCAGTTCCAGCACGCTCTTGGCCGTGTCGCAGCCGACGTTCTTCAGGGCGTCGATGATCCATCCGTCGATCTCGTCGGCGAATTCGGTGAGGGCCACGTCCTCTTCCTCCACTTCGCGGTATACGTCGATGTCGTAACCCGTCAGCATCTTCGAGAGACGGATGTTCAGACCGCCCTTGCCGATGGCCAGCGACACCTGATCGGGTTTGAGGTAGACCGAAGCGGTCATCTTCCCTCGTCGATGGTGATGCTCGAAATCTTGGCGGGATTCAGCGCGCTGGATCATCAGCGACGGGTTGGCCGTGTAGTTGACCACGTCGATGTTCTCGTTGCGCAACTCCTTGACGATCGAATAGATGCGCGAACCCTTCATGCCGACGCATGCGCCTACCGGGTCGATACGCTCGTCGTACGACTCCACGGCAACCTTGGCGCGTTCGCCGGGGATGCGGACGATCTTCTTGATGGTGATCAGTCCGTCGAAGATTTCGGGAACCTCCTGCTCGAACAGGCGTTCGAGGAACTGGTTGGCCGTGCGCGAAAGAATGATGCGGGGCTGGTTGTTGTTCATCTCGACCGACTTGACGATGGCCTTGATGGTATCGCCCTTGCGGTAGAAGTCGTTGGGTATCTGTTCCGCCTTGGGCAGAATCAGCTCGTTCTCCTCGTCGTCGAGAATCAGCACCTCTTTTTCCATACCTGATAAACTTCACCGGTGACGATCTCGCCGACCTTTTCCGAATACTTCTCGTAAGGCTGGCCTTCTCCAGATCGAGAATGCGCGAGGCGAGGTTCTGGCGCAGCGACAACACGGCGCGGCGGCCGAACGACGAGAGTTTGATCTCGTCGGCGTATTCGTCGCCGATCTCGTAGGTCGGGTCGATGGCCTTGACCTCCGAAACGGCAATCTGCGCATTCGGATCTTCGACGGCGCGTCTTCGACGACGGTGCGGTTGCGCCAGATTTCGAGGTCGCCCTTTCGGGGTTGATGATGACGTCGAAATTCTCGTCCGTCTCATACTGTTTTTGCAGTGCGTGGCGGAAAACGTCCTCCAGCACGCCGATCATCGTACTTTTGTCAATGTTTTCAGCTCTTTGAACTCGGCAAAGTTGCTGATAAGATTGAGATTGTCCATTGTGTCGTTTATCTTGTTTTTAGTTTATGCTTCTGTAATCCGCGGCTTTTTCGTCTGCATGCCGGATAGCGTCCCGGTCCGGGGCTGCTTCTTGTCTGAGGGCCGCTCAAGCCTGCGTACCGCCCCTCAGCTGCGTTTGCCTCTCATCTGCGTCCTGCTTCCGGTTTTGTCCTGCTCCCGGTCTGCCTTCTCAGCCTGTGTTTGCTGTCTGCGTTGCCGGACGGCGGCCTATTTGAAATCCAGCCACTCCTTCGTGGACTTGATTTCGTCGAACCATAGCGGCGCGTGACGGTCACCAGCTGCTTGCGTTTCTTGCCTTCGACGGCCTGCTTCTCCTCGTACGAGATCGTGATGCCCTCGTCGTCGGCAGCATCGAGTTTTGCGAGCATCTTGATCCCTGAATTGAGCAGCACCTCGACCGTGCCGCCGATCAGCTTGCGGTACTGCCGCAGGCTTTTCAGCTCCGAACCGATGCCTGCGGAGGCTACCGTGAGCGAAAAATCCTCTTCGTCGCGGTCGAATTCGCTTCGACGGCCCGGCTCAGCTCCGCGCACGCTTCGATGGCTACCGACGTGTCGCTGTCGATCAGCAGTTCGATCTCGTTGCCGGGCGTGCAGGTGCAGCCCACGACGAACATATCCGTGCCCTGAAGTTTGCGTTCAGCCGCTTCGATTATCTTTTTCGTGTCGATCATGTTTCTGAAATTCGGTCGTATATGGTATAAAATAAGGGGACTCCCCGTCCCCTTACCACTTGCTTTGTCTTTCGACATTGCAAATATAGTGAAAATTTCTAATATACCAATATTTATACGGAAATTTTACTCCTCTTTCGATACGCTTTCATAGGGCTTGATGATGCCGCGCTTCGATTCGCGGATGAATTTCACCAGCTCGTCGCGTTCCTTGCTTTGGGGTACCTGCTTCTCGACCTCCTCGCACCCCGACATGTAGTTCAGGCCGCTCTGGAAGAGGATGCGGCAGGCATCGTGGATCTCGCCGATGCGCTCGGGGGTGAAGCCGCGGCGCGAGAGCCCGATCTTGTTGATGCCCGCGAAGCGCATCGTGTCGTTGCGTACGATGACGAACGGAGGGGCGTCCTGCCCCAGCAGCGCCCCGCCCTGAATCATGACGTGGTCGCCGATATGCGTCCACTGGTGTACGGCCGCATGGCCGCCGATCACCACCCAGTTGCCGACATGCACTTCGCCGGCGAGCGATACGCGGTTGGCGATCACGCAGTTGTCGCCGACGACGCAGTCGTGGCCCACATGGACGTAGGCCATCAGCAGGTTGCGGTTTCCGATGCGGGTCGTGCCCGTCGATGCGGTGCCGCGGCTGATGGTCACGTATTCGCGGATGTCGTTGTAGTCGCCGATCTCGGCCGTGGTCACTTCGCCTGCGAATTTCAGGTCCTGCGGCAGGCAGGAGACCGATGCGGCGGTATGGATCTTGCACCCTTGCCGATGCGGGCGCCGTCGTGAATCACCGCGCCGGGACCTACCCAGCAGTCGTCGCCGATAACCACGTCGCCCGCGATGCAGGCGAAGGGCTCGACCGTGACGTTGTTCCCGATTTTGGCGTCGGGATGAACATATGCCAGCTTGCTGATCATCTCCTTTACTTTTTATTTTTACGACCTGCGCCATCAGGACGGCCTCGCATGCGAGCGTTTCGCCCACGAAGGCTTTGGCCTCCACGACGCCACGCCGCGGCGGATGGGTTCCAGCAGGTGGATTTCGAACTGGAGCGTGTCGCCGGGGACGACCTTGCGCTTGAATTTCACGCCGTCGATCTTCATGAAGTAGGTCGAGTAGTTCTCCGGGTCGGGCACGTCGCCCAGCACCAGGATGCCGCTGCACTGGGCCATCGCCTCGACGATCAGCACGCCCGGCATGACGGGCTCTTCGGGGAAATGCCCCACGAAGAAGGGTTCGTTCATCGTGACGTTCTTGATACCGGCCACGTCCGTCGCGTCGCGGTGGAAGATGCGGTCGACCAGCAGGAACGGCGGACGGTGGGGCAGCATGTGGCGGATGTCGTTGATGTCGTGGAGCGGCGGCTTGCGGCAGTCGTACTGGAAACGGGGTTTTTCGCCGGCCCGGCGGATGGTGTGCTTGAGCTGCTTCATGAACTCGGTGTTGGCGAAATGCCCGGGGCGGGTGGCCCAGACGCGGCCTTTGATGCGGACGCCCAGCAGTGCGAAGTCGCCCAGCAGGTCGAGCAGCTTGTGGCGCGCCAGTTCGTTGTTGCAGCGCAGTTCGAGGTTGTTGAGGTAGCCCGCCTTGATCTCGATGTCGGGCTTGTTGAAGATCTTCTTGAGGTGCTCCAGCTGCTCGTCGGAACGGGGTTCTCGACCACGACGATGGCGTTGTCCAGATCGCCGCCCTTGATGAGGTTCATCTTCATCAGCGGTTCCAGCTCGTGCAGGAAGACGAACGTGCGGCAGGGCGATTTTGTCGGCGAAGTTGTCGCCGGGGTTGAAGGTGGCGTATTGGTTGCCGATCACCTTCGAGTTGTAGTCCACGTGCAGCGAGACGGAGAATTCGTCGTCGGGGTAGAGGATGATGGCCACGCCCTTCTCGGGGATCGTGTAGACCATCTTTTCGGTCACGTGGTAGAATTTGCGTTCGGCGTCCTGGTCGGCGACGCCCGTTTCGGTGATGGCCTTGGCATAGGCGCAGGCCGAACCGTCCATGATGGGGGTCTCGGGGGCGTCGATGTCGATCACGGCGTTGTCCACGCCCAGCGTCCAGAGCGCCGACATGATATGTTCGATGGTGCTTACGCGGTGGCCGCCGCTCTCGATGGTCGTGCCGCGCGAAGTGTCTACGACGTAGTCGCAGAGTGCGGGTATTATGGGTTGCCCTTCGAGGTCGGTGCGGCGGAATACGATCCCCGTGTCGACTTCGGCGGGATTGACGGTCATGGTTACCTTGACGCCCGTGTGGAGCCCCTTGCCGGAGAATGAGATCGGGGCCTTCAGCGTTTGTTGTTTTGTTGACATAAGCAGTGTTTCTGAATATTTGCGCCCAAAGATATGAAAAATCGTTAAAAAACGCTATTTTTGCTCAAAATTATGACAACCTCCGATGGCCGAGAATATACCCGACAATAAACCCAAGACGGTGCGCCGTCCGCGTCTCAAATTGCCGTTCGACAACCGCAAAGCAGGATGCCGGTTCGTGGACGTACGACCACCGCATCGGGTTGTGCGTGACGCTCATCGCCTACTTGGTGCTGATGATCGCCTTCGTTTCGTCGAAGATCGTCGTCGGCCGCAAGCCCCATACCCAGGGGATGTATATCGACCTGCAGACGCTGGCCGAGCTGGAACAGGAGCGCGACAGGCTGGAACGGCTGGCGCGCGAACGGCAGGAGCAGGATCCGATCGACTGGCGGAGCATCCAGAATCAGGTCTCGAACGAAAACGCGCTGAACGAAAAGCTCAGGGACGACCGCGGTACCAATGCCGCGGCGCTCAACGATGCCGCAGCTGCGGCCGAGGAGCGCATGCGCGCCAACCGCGAGGCTTACGAACAGGGGCTCGCCGAGGAGCGCGCCATCCGCCAGCGCCGTGGTGCCGGGGAGGATTCCGAGCACCAGGATCGCAAGGTCAAGGGGCGCGTCACGGTCTCCTTTTCGCTGACCGACCCGGTGCGGACGTCCCGCTACCTGGCCGTCCCGGCCTACAAATGCGAAGGCGGCGGCGAAGTGGTGGTCGAGATTACGGTCAACCGTGCGGGTGAGGTGGTCAACGCCCGTGTGCAGAGCGGCGGCGACGAGTGCATGCGCGAATCGGCCCTGCGTGCGGCACGGGTTTCGCGCTTCAATATCGACCAGTCGGCCCCTGCGCGCCAGCGGGGACGATTACGTACATTTTTATCCCGCAATAAGTTCTTTTTGCCCGGCCGGAGTGGGATATTCCGCGGAAATTGTTAACTTTGCCGAAGTAAATTCCGGCTCGGACAGAGCGGTTTCGCCTGCGGCGAACCGATGCGGCCTGCATGCGGCCTGCGCTGTCTCTGTTCCTGCCGCCGACCGAATCGGAGATGCGTAAAATTCTCGTCATACTGTTGGGCCTTTTCGGCTGTCTGCTCTTTGCGGGGCGGCGGTCGGACGCTTGCGCATGACGCAGGGCATGTCTCCGTCACGCTTTCGGTCGATCGCGCCTCCGACGCCGTGTGGCTTTGCGAGCGCGAATACAACGCCGACCTGAACCTGCCCCGCGTGCTTGGGGAGGTATCGCCAGCTCCGGCCGCTCCGGTCTTCCAGCGCGGCGGCCATGCCGAATCCGGTCCGGCCGCCGACCGCTATGCCGCGGACCGGCATGCGAGGGGAAGCACGAAAGTAACCTCTGAATTCAAATCGTCTGACCTTTCCGTCGGTCTGCATGCGGTGGATTATTATGTCTACCGTCTGTGCCGGCTCATTATTTAGCCTACGTATTTTTGCCGGTTTCTCTGAAAAATACTAACGTTAGATAATGAAAAGGATATGGATAAGAATAAAATCTGCGAGGCGTTGTACGCCTTGTCGGGAAATGTTGTGGTAAAACGCCGCAAGTTCCAACTGCTGCCCGCCGTGCTGTTTGTCGCCGGTGCAGCGCTGATCGTAGTGAATAACATGTATGGCGCCGATCTCACGAACAACCTGCGTTCGTCGATCGTGTTCATCGGCGGGATTATGGTCGTCGCAGGCATGATTATGGCTGCGGCCCAGATGTTCGGTTCGGGCGGAGCGCCTTTCCACCGGGAGGAGCGTTGTTTCCTGCTCTACGAGGAGCTCTATTTCGACCGCGGCATCCGCAGCGACGTGATGCAGGCCGTCTCGGACGGAGATGCGGAGCGTCTGCTCGGCATGAAACGTGCGCAGGTTCCGGCGCTGACGGTGGCCCTCTACCGCACGCCCGGCAACCGCTTCGCCGCCATGCAGGCTTTCGAATATGCGGATCTGGAGTACAAGCCGCTGACTGACCTGAAGATTGCGGATAAGACGGAACTGAAGGTCGCCGATAAAGTGCAAGCGTAAAGAAAAAGATAAGAATGATAGACATCAGTGGTGAAAACGTAGTATTGGTAGGCGCATTGCTGCTCTTCGTGGCGGTGATGGCCGGTAAGGTCGCGTATCGTTTCGGGGCCCCCGCGCTGTTGCTGTTCCTCGGGGTGGGCATGTTGTTCGGTTTGAATTTCATCTCGTACCGTTCGGTCGAGATGACCCAGTTCGTGGGTATGATCGCCTTGTGTATTATCCTCTTCACGGGCGGTATGGACACGAAGTTCTCGGAGATAAAACCCATCATCGGCCCGGGCGTCGTACTGGCTACGGTCGGCGTGGTCATGACGGCGTTCGTGCTGGCCGGTTTCGTGTGGCTGGTGGCTCCGTGGCTGGGGATCGAAATACCGTTCGCGCTGGCACTGCTGCTGGCCTCCACGATGTCCTCGACCGACTCGGCGTCGGTTTTCTCCATCCTGCGAAGCAAGAAACAGGGGCTCAAGCAAAACCTGCGCCCGCTGCTGGAGCTGGAGAGCGGTTCGAACGACCCGATGGCATACATGATGACCATCCTGCTCATCAGCGTCGTGTCGAATACCTCGTCCGGCGTCGGCCTGGGCA
>JBKSUH010000048.1:0-13263 GCA_047233565.1 Alistipes sp. | reverse complement strand
CGTACATGCAGGCCGAAGTGACGCTCATCGCGGTGATCGTCCTGCTGTTCCTCTATGACCTGATCGCCGGGGAGCGCGGAAGGCGCTGGTTTTCGGCGGTGGCCTGCGGGCTGCTCGCGGTGCAGGTGCTGGCCAATGTCGTTCCGGGGACGGCGGGCGAGGTATTCGGCGGCATGTTCTGCTATGTGCCGATGCACACCGTCGTCAAGAGCGTGCTGGCCATCGGGGCGCTCATCGTCTGCCTGCAGGCCGGTACGTGGCTGCGGCGCGACGACACGGCCCACAAACAGGGCGAATTCTACATCCTGCTGCTTTCGACGCTGCTGGGCATGTATTTCATGGTCGGGGCGGGCAATTTCCTGCTCTTCTTCCTGGGCATGGAACTGGCTTCGGTGCCGATGGCCTGCCTGGTGGCGTTCGACAAGTACAAGCACCATTCGGCCGAAGCGGGTGCGAAATACATCCTCTGCGCCTTGTTCGCGAGCGGTCTGATGCTCTACGGCATCTCGTTCTTCTACGGGACTACGGGGACGCTCTACTTCGGCGATATGGCGGCGCGCATTACGGGGTCGCCGTTGCAGGTCATGGCGATGGTCTTCTTCTTCGCCGGGCTGGGGTTCAAGATTTCGCTCGTGCCGTTCCATCTCTGGACGGCCGATACCTACCAGGGGGCGCCGACGGCCGTGACTTCCTACCTCTCGGTCGTGTCGAAGGCCTCGGCGGCGTTCGTGCTGATGACCGTGCTGATGAAGGTCTTCGGCCCGATGGTCGGGCAGTGGCAGACATTGCTCTATGCCGTGACGGTGCTTTCGATCACGGTTGCCAACCTCTTCGCCATCCGGCAGACCGACCTGAAGCGTTTCATGGCCTTCTCGTCCATCTCGCAGGCCGGCTATATCATGCTGGTCGTGATCGGCGGCAGCGCCATCGGAATGACTTCGCTCGTGTTCTACGTGCTGGTATACATGGCGGCCAACCTTGCCGTCTTCGGCATCATTTCGACCATCGAACAGCATAGCGGCGGCAAGGTCGGGCTGGCCGATTACAACGGGCTTTACCGCACCAATCCCAAGCTGGCGCTGATGATGACCCTCGCGCTCTTCTCGCTGGCGGGCATTCCGCCCTTTGCCGGGTTCTTCTCGAAGTTCTTCGTCTTCGCTGCGGCGTTCAAAGGCGGCTTCCACCTGCTGGTGTTCATCGCGCTGATCAATACGGTCATCTCGCTCTATTACTACCTGCTGGTGGTCAAGGCGATGTATATCACTCCGAACGATGCGCCCGTCGCGCCGTTCCGCAGCGACCGCTATACCCGCATCAGTCTTGCGCTCTGCATGGCGGGCGTCCTGCTGCTGGGAGTCGTCAGCGCCGTATACGACGGTATAAACGCTTTCGCGTTCGGGCTTTGACGGGTGAATGGAAAAGAGGGCGGCATCTTCTGCGGATGCCGCCCTCTTTCGTGCGGATGAGTTTTTGCCAGCGCAATGCCGGCGGGCCTGCCGCCGTTTCAGTTGTCCGGCCGAGGCCGTCTTGTGTGCTTCTTGAGGCCGGTCGCCTGCCGTTGTCCGGGGCCGTCGCGCCGTCAGTCTTCGTGGGCTTTTTCGAGATTCAGCAGGTGGGTTTTCACGCCCAGACCTCCGGCATAGCCGACCAGTGCGCCCGTGCTGCCGACCACGCGGTGGCAGGGGACGACGATGGCGATCGGGTTGCGGTTGTTGGCCATGCCTACCGCGCGGCAGGCCGTCGGGCGGCCGATCTGCGCCGCGATCTGGCCGTAGGTGCGGGTCTCGCCATAAGGGATCGTCCTCAGGGCCTCCCACACGGCTTGCTGGAATGGAGTGCCGGCGGGCGCCAGCGGGAGGGTAACTCGCGGCGCGTTCCTGCGAAGTATTCGGCCAGCTCGGCCGCCGCCTGCAGGAGCAGGGGACCGGCCGTCTCCGGCGTACACGTCTCCGGGGCGTTGCGCGGTCTGCGCCGGTTGCGGTATTCGCGGCCGAAGAAGATGCGGGTGACGGCTTCGTCCGAAGCCGTGATGCCGAGTTTTCCGACGGGTGTTTCGATGAAGAGCATCCGTTCCATATCGTCTCGTTTTAAAGGTGTTCGAGCGTGTATTCGATCATCTTCTGCCGGACATTGGCCGTGTCGTCGGGCTGCATCGAATGGTTCTGGTCGGGATAGACCATCATGTCGTACTGCTTGCCGCAGCGGTTCAGGGCACGTGCCATCTCCACGCTGTTCTGGAAGTGGACATTGTCGTCGGCCGTGCCGTGGATGATGAGCAGGCGGGTCTTGGTGTCGTCGAGCATCCGGGCGAAGTTGATCGGGGAGTTGTCGTCGTAGCCCGCAGCGTTGTACTGCGGCAGGTTGTTGTAGATTTCGGTGTAGATCGAGTCGTAGTAGCGCCACGATGTGACGGGGGCCACGGCAATCGCCATGCGGAATAGCCCGTGGCCTTTCATCGCGCAGCCCAGTGCCATGAACCCGCCGTACGACCAGCCGTAGATGCCGATGCGTGCAGGGTCGACGTAGGGCTGTGAAGCCATGTAGCGGGCCAGCGAGAGCTGATCCTCGACTTCGAGCGCGCCCAGCCGTCCGTAGGTCTGTTTCTTGAATTTCTCGCCCCGGAAACCCGTGCCGCGTCCGTCGGCGCAGACCACGATATAGCCCTTGTCGGCCAGCGCGTCCTCCCAGTCGAGCGACCAGCGGTCGCGCACCGACTGCGAACCGGGACCGAATACTGCGTCAGCAGGACGGGGTAGCGTTGCGAAGGGTCGAAGCCGCGGGGCTTGACGATGTAGGCGTTGAGCGTGTCGCCGCGCTCGGTGGCGAAGGTGAAGAACTCCTTTGCGGGCGGTTCGCGGCGGCCAGCTCATCGCGCAGGGCCTTGCTGTCGGCCAGCAGGCGGACCGGTTGCCCTCGCCGTCGCAGATCTCGACCCGGTTGGGGGTCGTGGCGTTGGAGAAGGTCGAGATGTAGTATTTCATCCCGGCACTCGGGGCGATGGCGTAGTAGCCCTCGCCGGTCGTCAGACGGCGCTTGTCCTTGCCGTCGAGCCGTACGCTGTACAGGTTGCGGCGCAGCGGAGAGGTTTCGGTCGAGAGGTACCAGACCCGTTTGCCGTCGGTGCCGACCACGTCGGTCACCTCCCAGTCGCCTTTGGTTACCTGGGCGAGCAAACCCTTGCGGATGCTGTAAAGGTAGAGGTGCATGTAGCCCGTGTGTCCCTCCTGCCGTACGAGGAAGCGGTCGCCGTCGATGAAGGTGACGGTCTTGTCATCCACGCGCTCGACGTATTGCTGCGAGCGTTCGTCGTAGATCGTGCGCTGGGCGCCGTTGGGTTCGCAGAGGATCACCTCGAAGGTGTTCTGCCTGCGGTTGAGCCGGAAGAAGTAGAGCCGCCCGTCGGGGGTCCAGCCGATGCGGGGATGTACTGGTCGGTTTCGCGGCCCGTGTCGATGCGCTCTTTGGCGCCGGTCGCGAGGTCGCAGACCACACTTCGACCGTCGAATTGCGTTCGCCGGCCTTGGGGTATTTGAACGAGTAGGCCTGATTGTAGAGCTTGCCGTCGAAGCGCATCATCTCCATCAGTGGCACCTGAGATTCGTCGAAGCGCAGGTAGGCGATGCGGCGGCTGTCGGGCGAAAGGCATAGGCTTTCGTGAAGCCGAACTCCTCCTCGTAAACCCAGTCGGTCGTGCCGTTGATGACCGAATTCCACGCACCGTCGTCGGTGATGCGGCGCGTCTGCCGGGCGGCGGTGTCGTAAACGTAAAGGTCGTTGCGGTCCGAATAGGCGATCAGTCTGCTGTCGGGCGAGAACGAAGCGTCGCGCGGGGCTTCGGCCTCCCGGAGTACGGGCGTCAGGCTGTTGCCCGCAGCCAGAAAATAGCTGGTCGTATAGGAGTGGCGGTAGATCGGCTTCGACCCCGAAGCGATCAGTATCTGCCGCTCGTCGGGCGAGAAGGAGTAGTCGGTGATCGTCAGGTTGGCCGCGGACGAAGGGAGCATCCGCTCGCCCGGTCCCGCCGCGGCGTAGCTGTGGCGGATGATGTTGCTGCCTTCGAGCGTGGTGTAGTGCTCGCCGTCGGCCATCGAGCGGATGCCGCGGACGGTCTGGTTCATCCCCGCAGTCGGGCGATTTCGGCGTATTCGTTCTGGGCCTGTACGATGCCCGCTCCGAGCAGTGCGGCCGCAAGGAGCGTAATTAACGATGCTTTCAATGTAAATTCCGTTTTAAATGTCCTCCACTTCGAAATCGTAGCCGAGCCGCTTGCCCGTGACGAATTTCGAGTTGTCCATCTTGGTGTTGAACTGATCGACCGTCACGCGCTTGTTGTCCTCGTAAGGCGGCATCAGCAGGTCGAAGTTCAGGGCGAACCAGATCGCCTCTTCGAGGATGGCGATGAGCGCGTCATGGCCGATTTCGCTTTTGCCGAACTCCGCGGCCCGCATCGAGGTCTGCTGTTTGCCCTCGACGAAGTAGCGGCGTTCGCGGTTGATGAAGATGCGGCCGATGAGGTAGCCTTCGTCGGCGTTGCGGTTGAACTTGAACGAGTCGGAGAGGAAATTGTAGATGTTGATCAGGCCGCAGTAGGAATTTTCGCGGTCGGACTGTACGTAGGGGTTCTGCCAGATCAGGTGGTTGGCGTCGAATTCGAAGACGTCGGTGTGCATCTGGAAAATGAGAATGTCGTTGGCCACCTGCAGCTGCGCCTCGAATTTTCCGCGGTCGCGGTATTCGAGCCTGACGCGGCGGTCGAGCTTGCCGTCGAGTTCGTCGTCCATCTCCGATGCCATTTCGAACAGCGTTTCCTTCAGTTCGTTGAAGGCTGCGAAGGTGTTGTCGAAGACCCGTTGCTTGAGGGTCGACTTGCGGATGATCGTATCCAGGATCTTGCTCCTGAGCGGTGTCGTTTCCATGCTATGCTGTTTTTATTTTATGCGTATCTGTTGCCCCTTTTCGAGCGTGCTGCCGGGCTTGAGGCGGTTGAGTTTTTCGATCGAACGGGTGCGGATGGCGTAGGACTGGCCTACGGCATAGGCCGTTTCGCCCTGGCGGCAGGTGTGGGTGTGGGCATTGCCCTCCCAGCGCTTCTTCTTGCGCTCGATGTAGACCACCTCGCCGGTCAGCGGCTGTGCCTTCTTGTCTTTCAGGTCGTTGAATTTACGCAGGTTGCGAGCCGAAATGCGGAACTTCTGCCCGATATTCTCGAACGTGTCGCCCTCCTTGGCCAGCACGTAGTGTACGCCGTTGGTCTGGTAGACGTTGTAGCCGTTGTGGGCGTTGATCGTCACCCGGTAGTTGTCCGGGTCGATGGCCGGCGAAGCTCCTGCGGCCGGTTCGACGCTGCTCTGGTCGGCGAACCACCCTTCGGGGTCGGTTACCTTGCGTCCCATGCGCGAGGCGTAGAGCCGCTCGCCGTCGGGCCGGTCGAGCAGGAAGAGCTGGGCCTCCTCGATGATGCGGCAGAGCCGCTGCGCATGTCGGGCGCCGTGGCGTAGCCGGCGGCCTTCAGTCCCCGCGCCCAGCTTTTGTAGTCGGTCGGGGAGTAGGCGAACAGCGAGTCGTAGCGGGGCTGCGAGTCAAGGAATTCGGCATGGTCTTGGTACGAGGCTTCGACCGTGGGATAGCTGCGGAAGCACTCGCCTTTGGCGTCGTCGTCGTGGTAGACTTTTTCGCCCGTCCAGTTGCGTTTGCACTTGATGCCGAAGTGGTTGTTGGACATCAGCGAGAGACGGCTGTTGCCGCAGTCGGATTCGAGGATGCCCTGCGCCATGGTGATGCTGGCCGGGATGCCGTAACGTTCCATGTGGGCCACGGCGATGGATTTGTAGCGGTCGATATATTCCTCGCGGGTCTGCCGCACCTGTGCCGGGAGGCTTTGTACGACTATCAAAAGGATTCCTGCGAGCGATATTGCTTTTTTGGAAAAATTCATTATCTTTGTTTAATCTTTACGGACAAAGGTATGATTTTCCCACGAGAATTACAATATAAAATGCACTGCTGAGCTATGTTTACCGAAACCGCAAACAAGATCTTCAACCGCGCCATCGGGGATTACCATCGGTGGGACGATGTGGATCATCCGATCGAAAATCCCTATGAGCCGGGTTCGCTCGAACACCTGTTATACCATAAAAACTGGATCGACACCGTGCAGTGGCACCTGGAGGATATCATCCGCGACCCGCAGATCGACCCCGTGGCCGCACTGGCCATCAAGCGCCGTATCGACAAGTCGAACCAGGATCGTACCGATATGGTGGAATATATCGATTCGTACTTGCTCGACAAATACAAGGACGTGGAACCCCGGCCCGATGCCAGGCTCAATACCGAGACCCCGGCGTGGGCGATCGACCGTCTGTCGATCCTGGCGCTGAAGATTTACCACATGGCATGCGAGACGGAGCGTACCGATGTGGACGACGCCCACCGCGCGGCGTGCCGGAAGAAGCTCGACGTGCTGCTGGCGCAGCAGGCGGATCTTTCGAAAGCGATCGAAGAGCTGATCGAGGACATCGAGGCGGGCCGCAAGTACATGAAGACCTACAAACAGATGAAAATGTATAATGATCCGGCGTTGAACCCGGTTCTTTATGGTCAGAAAAAGTAAGAAGCTTCCGCGTCATCTGATCGTGTACCGGACCTCGGCGATGGGGGACGTGGCGATGCTCGCGCATGCGCTGCGGGCCTTGAAGCGGGCATATCCCGATCTGCAGGTCACGGTTGCCACGCGACCGCTGTTCCGGCCTTTTTCACGGACCTCGACGTCGGTTTTCTGGACGTCGATGTCAAGGCGCCCACCATTCGCTGTGCGGCATATGGCGGCTGGCCGCCCAAGCGCGGCGGCTGGGGGCGGATGCCGTGGCCGACGTGCACGGCGTGCTGCGTTCGGTGACGTTCCGCACGGCTTTGCGGCTGCACGGTATTCCCTTCGCGGCCATCGGGAAGGGCCGGGACGAGAAGGGTGAATTTATCCGGCGCGGCGGCCGGGGTGTCAAACCTGCGAAACATACAGTCGTCCGCTATTGCGACGTATTCCGGAAACTGGGATTCGTGTTCGACGATCCGAAGCCGGCCGTGCGGCGCGAGCATCCCAGTCCGATGGGTGAAAAGACGGGGACGTGGATCGGTTTCGCCCCTTTCTCGGCGCAGCAGGGCAAGACCTATCCCGAACCGCTGGCCCGCGAGACGGTGCGCCTGCTTGCCGGGCGTTATGACCGGGTTTTCATCCATAGCGGCGGGGGTGCCGAGGCGGAATTCGCGCAGGAGATGGAGCGCCTTCATCCTAATGTCACGGCGCTGTTCGGACGGGTTAAGATGGCGGGCGAGATCGACCTGATCGCCAATCTGGATTGCGTGGTGTCGATGGATTCGCTGGTCATGCATTTGGCTTCACTCGTGGCGACGCCCGTGGTGTCGGTATGGGGTGCGACGCATCCCGGTCTGGGATTCTTCGGGTACGGCTGCGATCCGCGCGGCATCGTGCAGGCCGATATGGAGTGCCGCCCGTGCTCGGTCTTCGGAAATAAACCGTGCCGTTACGGAGATTACCGTTGTCTGCATGCCGTGACGCCCGCCATGATCGTGGAGCGGGTTGAGGAGATCGTCGGCAAATGACAATAGGACTGAATATGAAAAGCCCGGAAATTCCGGGGCTTTTTCGTATCGGGCGTGTGCCGCGGCGGAGCCACGGGCTTTGTCGCGTGGACACGTTTTTATCGGCTGTTTGGACCGGCTGTTTTTCCGGCTTTTGAGACCGGCTGTTTGGACCGGTTCGGGTCTTTTACCGGCTTTGTCCGGTTTGTGTTTCCGGCACTGCGTTTCCCGCCGGAGGGCGGTGCCTTTCCGGCTTTATATTCCCGGTATTGTGTTTCCGGCCGATAATAATCGGCGCTTTCCCGGCTTTTTGTTCCCCGGCGCTGCGTTTCCCGCCGGAGGGGCGTGGTTTCCCGGCGCTATTTGTTGCGGCGGATCACGATGCAGTTGGGAACGCCGCGCTCGCCTTCGTGGTCGAAGCGTTTGTTGTCGTAGGGGTGGTTGAGGACGCCTTCCTGAGCCGTCCAAAGCGTCGAGGAACCGCCGCCGTCGAGGTTCAGTGCATCGACCAGTCCCAGCTGACAGGCGATGTAGGCCGTCTCGGCGATGGTTGCGCCGTCGGCTTCGCCCTTGAAGCGGCCGTCGATGACGGCCATGACGACCGTGCCGTCGGCCCGTTTGCCAATCAGCGTGCGGGGATGGCGGCGGGCGTAAAGCTGTCTTCGGAGTCGTATTCGACGCTCCGGCCGTCGCGGACCAGCACCGGACCTGCGGCCAGCGCCGAGCGGTAACGGCGGGCGATGCGGGAGTATTGGGTCGTGTCGCAGCGGAGAATGTCCATTTTGCGGCCGCGTTTGTCGCGCAAAGCGATGACGCCGTTGGTGCGCATCGTCTCACCGGGAGTCGTCCGGCCCAGAATCTGCTTGTCGATCAGTACGAAGGTTACGGGGGCGAGCGTCTTCATGTTGAAGTAGCTGCCGTTCAGGGCGGCGTCGGCTCCGGCGGCTTTGCCCAGCTCGCTCGTGGCGCATGCTTTGCCGTCGAGCTGTATGATCTCCGTCGTGAAATTACGGGCGGGGTAGGCGACCACCGAGACGGTCTGCCGCGAATCGAACATGTCGATCTGGGCGCGGCGGCATTCGGCGCCCGCCGCGGGGGCGTGATCTGCCAGCGGGCGCCGGCGAAAGCGACCGAGTCTTCGGGTGTCTGGGCTGCGGCCGTAAAGAAAGAGGAGCAGGAAGGCTCCCGCAAGGAATTTAATCATGGCTTAGGTAGAATTGACGGATACAAATTTAAGAATTTAAATCGGTTCGCCAAATTGCGGCCGCCGTCGGGACGCGTGAAAAATCCCCGGCCTTTTCGGGACCGGGGATATGCTTTGGCTGCGTAAAGCGGCCTTGCTATTTGGTCGCTTTGGTGTAAACCGTCTTGTTGCCCTCGATGGTCAGCGTGTATACGCCGTCGGCGTCCTTGGCGATGATACCCGTCTCGGTGAAGTCGATGGTCTGGCCGTTGCCGACGCTTTGGCCTTTGAGCAGGATTTTGCCGGCTTCGCCCTGCAGCTCCCACGAGGTGTAGCGCAGCGTGGCCATGTTGATCGACTGGGCCTGACCTTCGATCAGGATGTCGATGCCCATTACGCCTTCGGGGTCGATGGGGTCGGGCATGGTCCACTTGCCGACGGCTTCGGCATAGGTCGGGTCGGTGGCGACTTTAGCGGCTGCGGCGCCGTCCTCCAGCTTGCCTTTGTAGTCCACGACGACCGGGGCGCCGAGCAGCAGGCCGTTTGCTTCGCTCTTGTCGGCGTCCATAGTCGAGAAGGTGAAGGTCCCTTCGGCGTTCTCGACGGTTACGGTGTTCATCGACGCATCGGTGATGAAGCCGGTAAAGGTTTTGGGCGTGTTGTCGCCGCAGGCAGTCATGCCGCACAAAGCGATGGCGGCGGCCATGATCTTGATGCTTTTCATTGCTTGTGAGATATTTATGTTTAACGCTTTCTGAGGTATTCGTCGATGGCCCGTGCCGCTGTGCGGCCTGCGCCCATGGCGAGGATGACGGTCGCGGCGCCGGTTACGGCGTCGCCGCCCGCGAAAACCCCTTCGCGTGACGTGGCGCCGCGTTCGTCGGCGGTGATGCAGCCGCGCCGGTTGGTTTCGAGCCCTGCGGTTGTGGCGGCCAGCAGCGGATTGGGCGAGGTGCCCAGTGCCATGACGACTACGTCGCAGGCGATCCCGAACTCCGAGCCGGCCTTCACGACGGGCGAGCGGCGGCCGCTATCGTCGGGCTCGCCCAGCTCCATCTCCACGCACCGGATGCCGGTCACCCAGCCGCGCTCGTCGCCGAGCACCTCGGTGGGGTTGGTGAGCATCCTGAAGCAGATGCCCTCTTCCTTGGCGTGGTGTACCTCTTCGGCGCGTGCCGGGAGCTCCTTCTCGCTGCGGCGGTAAACGATCGTCGCCTCGGCACCCAGCCGCTTGGCCGTGCGTACGGCGTCCATCGCCACGTTGCCGCCGCCGACCACCACTACCCGTTTGCCGACGTAGATCGGGGTGTCGTAGGCCTGGTCGTAGGCGTGCATCAGGTTGGCGCGTCAGGGAATTCGTTACCGAAACCACGCCGTTGAGGTTCTCGCCCGGAATGCCCATGAAGCGGGAAGTCCCGCGCCGGAGCCGATGAATACGGCGTCGTACCTCCTCGCCGAGCGAGCGAATCGACGGCGACGGTGCGGCCCACGATGACATCGGTTTCGATCTCCACGCCGAGCCGCTCGACTTCGGCATCCGCGCGCCACGATGCGCTGTTTGGGCAGACGGAATTCGGGAATGCCGTAGACCAGTACGCCTCCCACCTTGTGCAGGGCTTCGAATATCTTGACTCCGTAACCCATTTTCGCAAGGTCGCTGGCGCAGGCCAGTCCCGCCGGGCCGCTGCCGATGACGGCGACCCTGCGGCCGTTGCGCGGTGCGGTGCGGTGCCGCGGCGCTGTGTTCGAGTTTCCAGTCGCCTACGAAACGTTCGAGTTTGCCGATGGCGACCGGTTCGCTCTGATGCCCAGAATGCAGGAGCCTTCGCACTGCGATTCCCGCGGGCAGACGCGGCCGCAGATCGAAGGCAGCGAACTGTCTTCGGCGATGATGTCGGCCGCTTGCTGCAACTCGCCCCGGTGCAAGGCTCCGATAAAGTCCGGGATGCGGATATTGACCGGGCAGGCCGCTACGCAGCGGGATTCTGCATTGCAGGCAGCGCGACGCTTCGAGCGTCGCCTCTTCGAGGTCGTAGCCGTAGCAGACCTCCTCGAAGTTGGTCGCACGTACTTTCGGGTCTGTTCGCGCACGGGGACGCGCGGTATCTTGTTTGGCCATTGTAGTCGTATGCTTTTGGGTGTGTAGGCGGAGCGGCGTGGTGGCTCCGCCGTGCGTTTATTTATCCAGTCCTATTTTACATTGGTGCCCGGCGGCGCGTTCGGCCTCGATGGCCGCGGCGCGCTGTTCCTGCGTGCGGTACATGCCCTGCCGGCGCATGGCTTCGTCGAAATCGACCTCGTGGCCGTCGAATTCGGGGCCTTCGACGCAGGTGAAACGCGTCCTGCCGCCGACCGTCACGCGGCAGGCACCGCACATGCCCGTGCCGTCGACCATCAGCGCGTTGAGCGACACGGTGGTTTTGAGCCCGTATTTTTTCGTGGTGAGCGCCACGAACTTCATCATGACCATGGGCCCGATGGCGACACATTCGTCGTAATGCCGGCCCTGTTTTTCGACCAGCTCCTCGACGACTTGCGTGACGAGCCCCTTGAACCCTTCCGAACCGTCGTCGGAGGCGAGGTAGAGGTTTTCGGCCACGGCACGCATGGAGTCGGTGTAGATGAGCATGTCGCGGGTCTTGGCACCGATGATGACATCGGCCGCGACGCCGTGCTCGCGGAGCCATTTGACCTGGGGGTAGACCGGGGCGGTGCCCACGCCGCCCGCCACGAAGAGGTAGCGCCGCTTGCGGAGCTCGTCGGGCTGCATCTTCACGAATTCCGAGGGGTGTCCCAGCGGGCCTGCGAAATCGGCGAAGGCATCGCCCGCATCCAGCGAGCATATTTTGCGAGTCGAGGCGCCGATGGCCTGCGTCACGATGGTGACGCTGCCCTGCGCGGGGTCGAAGTCCGAGATCGTGAGCGGGATGCGTTCGCCGTGCTCGTCGACGCGGACGATGACGAACTGCCCGGGTTGCGCCGAATGTGCGACGCGCGGTGCGAGGACTTGCATCAGCCAGATGCCCTCGGCGAGGAGTCTTTTTTCAAGTATCGGGTACATTACTATATTTTTTCCGGCCGCTGCCCTCGGGCGGAAGCCGCATATTGTCGTTATTCTTCGATGATGGCCGTCACCCTCAGCCTCCGCATCGGGCGCAGCGGGTCGTTGGTGACGATCATCACGAAATCGGTCAGCACGCCGAAATCCTGTTCGCCCGGGTCGACGGACACCCTCGCCGTGAAGGAACTGCCCGCTGGGATGCGTTGTCCGGGGACGAGCGTCGTGGCGATCCTGCCGTTGGTTTCGACGGCGCGCACGACCAGTTCGGCACTGCCCGTATTCGAGAGCGTAAAGGTACGTTCCTGCCTGGGGGCACCATGCTTTACCGGGCCAAATTTAATAATATTTTCGATTATCTGCGCTTTCGGCGTCCGTCGGGCGTCGGCCGGGGCTGTCGATGCCGATGCCGTGGGCCACGATCAGCGTTCCGTTGCCGCGGCCGTCGGCCCGCACCTCCAGCGCGTCGCGCAGCGAACCGTAGCGGGGTGCGCCCTCCGGGTTGAGGTACATGAGGTTGATTTCGGCGGTCTGGCCGGGGGCGAGTTCGCGCGGGTAGTCGGCGGCGAGCAGGCCGCTCGACTCCTTGGGATGCAGTTCCAGACGGACCGGGCGGTTCGACGTGTTTGCATAGCCGATGGCGGACTGTACCTGTTGCCCGGGGCGGATGTAGGAGAAGGCGTTGAGGGTCGTGGAGAGCCGCAGCCCTCCGCCCGCATCGACCGGGTAGAGCTCCTCGGTGGATTTCATGCGCGGCGTGACATTGCCCCGGATGGTGAGCGTGGCGACCTTTTTCCGCTCGGAGGAGTAGACGCCCAGTTCCTTGGTGAAGGCGCCGGGGCGGTTGGCCGGGTCGAATGTCACCTTGACGGTGGTTTTCTCGCCGGGGCGGATCGGACGCTTGGTGAATTGGGGTACCGTGCAGCCGCAGGTGGTGACCACGTCGAGGATCACTACGGGCGTATTGCCGCGGTTCTCGCCCGTGAAGGTATGGCTCACACGGCCGTCGGTTTCGCGGATCGTGCCGAAATCCCAGGTGTCGGGGGTAAAGACCAGTTGTGCCTGCGCCGCCGTTGCGAAAGCGCAAAGAGCCAAGAGTGTGAGGAGGATATGTCGTCGTGCCGTCATGGTGCTGATTGGTGTCTATGATGCAAAGGTACATTTTTTGAGAAAAAATCGTGCAATAATTTTGCGGGAATGAAATTTTGCTATATATTTGCACTCCGAAACGGTTGAAAAACCGATTTCCGAATGCCTGAATAGCTCAGTTGGTTAGAGCACATGACTGTTAATCATGGGGTCCTAGGTTCAAGTCCTTGTTCAGGCGCAGATGCGCGAGGGTTGCGTAAGGTTCTTTCAGAAACGCCTGCAGGGTAGGTGATAAAAAGAATGAAAAATTTCGATGAAAAATTTGGAATTC
>JBKSUH010000047.1:0-13452 GCA_047233565.1 Alistipes sp. | reverse complement strand
ATGCCGTGGAGTGCCTCCTGCGGAGCATCGAACGGCTCGATGCGGCGCGCCTTCTGCCGCCCGAGCGGTGTGCCGAAGCCCTGGAATCGGTGCGCCGCATTGTTGCCGGGCTGCGTGAACGGTGTGCCGACCCGGTGTGAGATGTCGAATGCGTGGTATGGTTTCCGGTGTCCTGCTTTGCCCTCCCGTAACCGGGACGGGCGGCTCTTGTTAACCCGATAATAATTGAAATGCAATGATGAAAAAAGGTTTGTTCATGCTTTTGTCGGGCCTGCTTGCATTTTCCGCCGCCAAAGCGCAGGAACCCCCGAAAGGGCCGGAGGCCCCGGTTGCGGGGCAGCAGTTGGTGCGGCTGTCGAAAATCACGGTCGATCCGGCGCGCCTGGCCGGCTACAACGCTTTTTTACAGGAGGAGATCGAGGCTTCGCTGCGTCTCGAACCCGGCGTGTTGGCGCTCTATGCTGTCGCGGCGAAGGAGGCGCCCGGACAGGTGACGATTCTGGAGATTTATGCCGACCGTGCGGCCTATGAAAGCCATATCACGACGCCCCATTTCCGGAAATACAAGGAGGGCACCCTCGATATGGTGCTCTCCCTCGAACTCGTCGATGTCGTCCCGCTTATGCCCGGTTTGGAGTTGCGGCAGACGGTCGGTACCCGGTAAATAGCGGTGCCGCCTGTCTGTCCGCGGCCCCACCCGTCGATTTCAGGTTTTTCCCGTCGTCTGCGTTATGACGGGAATTGCCCTTGTCTGTTTGCGGCTCCTTCCTTCTGTTTTTTGCTCCTTTACGCCTGTCCCGTGCCCGTCGTGCTTGCCTGCCGCCGGAATTCGGCGCAGACGATCCCCGTCGCCATCGCCACGTTGAGCGATTCCGAACCCCGCCGGCCGGCCGGGTAAGGCGGGATGAACAATTTGCGGGTGACGGTCGCGGCCGCGGCGTCCGAAATGCCGCGCCCCTCGTTGCCCATGACGACGATCCCTGCCTCCGGGAGCGACGCCCCGTAGATGTTCTCCCCCTCCAGGAAAGTCCCGCACACCGGCAGCCCGGCGTCCGCGGCTTGGCGCAGGAACCCTCCCAGGTCGGTGTAGTGCACCCTCACGCGGAGTATGGCGCCCATCGTGGCCTGCACGACCTTGGGGTTGAAACAGTCGGCCGAGGCCTCCGAGCAGACGATGTCCGTGATGCCGAACCAGTCGGCCAGCCGGACGATCGTGCCCAGATTGCCCGGGTTCTGCACGTCGTCGAGCGCCAGCGTCAGCCGTCCCGCGAGAGCCCGCATATCCAGTCCGTAATGCGGTATTTCGACCAGCGCCAGCGAGTTGGAGGCTGTTTTCAGCAGCGACAGCCGCTCCATCTCCTTCGTGCCGACGACCTCGACTTCCGGCCCTGAAAACAGCCCTTCCAGGGCGAATATCTTGCGTACCCCGAGGTGCGACGTACGCAGCTCGCCGATGAGTTTCTCCCCTTCGGCGACGAACAGTCCGTGTTCCGTGCGTCCGCGTTTGTCGGCCAGCGCGCGGACGAGTTGTATTTCGGCTTTCGTCATCGTTGTTTCTCTATGGTGAAGGTGACGCCTTCGGTGGCCGGATAGGTCTCCGGGAAGATCGCGCGGGCCTCTTCGACCAATATGTTTTCGTTCTTGTAGCGGGACGAATAGTGTCCGATTATCAGCCGCTTGGCTCCGGCCTTTAGGGCGGCTTTGGCCCATCGGCGCTTGTCGAGTGGCCCCGCTCCTTGGCCGTTTTCTGCTCGGCGGCGGCGTAGGTCGCCTCGTGGTACATCAGGTCCGCGCCCTTGGCCAGCGTCGCGGCCTTCGCCGAGAAGTTGGTGTCCGAGAGGTAGGCGTACGACCGGGGCGCATAGGGGCGGTAGGTCAGCTCCGCGTTGGGTATGACCTCGCCCGTCGGGAGCGCGATCTCCTCGCCCCGCTTGGCGGCGGTGATTTGCGCGACCGTAAGGCCATATTTCGCGATCTTGAACTTCTCGACGTTCAGCGGCGGCTCCTTCTCGCGGAAGAGGAATCCCGCCGTCGGCACCCGGTGGCGCAGCGGAATGCTCCACACTTCGAGCGTGCGGTTTTCCAGCAGCAGCGCGTGCTTGGTCGTGTCCACCTCGGTCCAGACCACCGGATAGGGCAGCTCGCTGTCAAAACCGCAGGTGGCAGGCCAGAATCTCGCCCATCGGTGCCGGGGCGAATACCCGCAGCGGGGTCTTGCGGCCGTAGAGCGCCAGCGTCGAGATCAGCGGGAACAGCCCGAATACATGGTCGCCGTGCAGGTGCGAGATGAACACGGCACGTAGCCTGAGCGGGTTGATGCCGTAACGGATCAACTGTTGCTGTACCCCTTCGCCCGCATCGACCAGGTAGTACTGCTCGTGCACGTTGACCACCTGCGCCGACGGATGCCGGCTCAGGGTGGGCTTCGCGGAGGACGATCCGAGTATGGTGACGCTGAAACTCATGCGGGGTACCTGTTTTGTTCGTTCTGCGTGATTCGGTTTACTCTGCGCGGCTCAGGATGAAGCGTTCGCAGTCGATCGCCGCGATGCAGCCCGACGCTGCGGCCGTTATGGCCTGCCGGTAATGCGGGTCGCGCACGTCGCCCGCGGCGAAGCCCCTTCGATATTGGTCTTCGAGGTGCCCGCTTCCGTTTTGATGTACCCTTCCGCGTCGAGCGTCAGCTGATCGGCGAAAAGCTCCGTATTGGGATGGTGGCCGATGGCGAGGAAGAATCCCGCTATGTCGATCTTGACCTCTTTGCCGTCGTTGCAGCGCAGCAACGCGCCCGTCACGCCCGATTCGTCGCCCAGCACCTCAGCGGTGTTGTGGTTGAACATCACTTCGATGTTGGTGGTGTTGAACACGCGCTGCTGCATCGCCTTCGAGGCGCGCAGGTGGGGTTTGCGCACGATCATGTAGACCTTGCGGCAGATCGAGGCGAGGTAGGTGGCCTCCTCGCAGGCGGTGTCGCCGCCGCCGACCACGGCCACGTCCTTTTTACGGTAGAAGAAGCCGTCGCAGGTGGCGCAGGCACTCACGCCCATGCCGCGGAATTTCGTCTCCGAGGGGAGCCCCAGGTATCTGGCCGAGGCGCCCGTGGCAATGATCAGGCTTTCGGCCCTGATCTCCTTCTCGCCGTCGATCACCACGTGGAACGGCCGCGACGCGAGGTCTACGCGGGTGGCTGTGCCCGTGCGGATCTCGGTGCCGAGGCGCTCGGCCTGACGCCGCATGTCGGCCATCATCTGCTGGCCGCTGACCCCGTCGGGGTAGCCCGGAAAATTCTCCACGTCGGTCGTGGTCGTGAGCTGCCCGCCCGGCTCGATACCCTCGTAGAGTACGGGCCGGAGGTTGGCGCGCGAAGTATAGATAGCTGCGGTGTACCCTGCGGGGCCGCTGCCGATAATCAGGCATTTGATCGTTTCTTCCATTGTCGTATGTTTTGTGACGTTGTTATCTGCAAATTTCGGACCTGCACGGCTCCTGCCGGACAGGCTCCTGCATATCCTCCCGGCCGAACTCCGTCAGACGGCGGCCCAGATAGTCGAACAGCGCCCAGCGTCCGCCGTGGCGGACGTGCACGATGCTGACCGCCGGGTCGTAATCGACGATTTCGTATTCGGGCGGGATGACGTAGCCTCCCTCGCGGTCGATCAGCCCCATGCCGGTCCGCGTCTGAACCTCGGCGCGGCCTTCGTGGAAGTCGCCCGCCCAGAGGAACTGCGACGGAATCACCGGGTTGTTGTCCGTATCGACGAATCCGAATCCGCCTTCGTCCTCCACGCACACCAGCCCTTCGAATACGTGGCTCGTCCACCGGTGTCCGGTCAGACTGCGCAGCGGGTTGTAGGGCACCGTGACGTCGTTGGCCGTCTGGCGGGGCACGGGTGCCTCGGCGATCCTGTGCCGGAGGACGTCGAATGCCTCCCTGTCAGCCGTGCCGGGCTCCGCTGCTCCGATTCGGGCATCGTAATAGCGTATCGGGACGAACCGTCCCCGGTGCCAGCGGAGGTTCGCTTCCTTGAGGTTGTTGTGCGTGAATTCCAGCTCCCCGAGCGCCGCCTGCAAGGCGTCGAGCGCCGCGAGCAGCGTCGTTTTGTCCTCGGCAAGCAGCGCTTCGGCGAACTCCCTTCCGGCGGGCAGGTGCTGCAATACCAGATCCGTGTGCCGTTCCGTGCCCGCCGCGTCGTGCCAGCGCATTTCGCCCGGCAGTATGCGGCATTCGGCCAGGTAGCCGGTGTTGAGTTTGCGCAGCGCCGAGACCGTGCGTTCGATCCGGGGCATGGCCGACGGGTTGAGGGGCATGGCGACGAGCCACCGCTCGCCCCGCCATTCGACTTCAGCCTCGGCGAAACGCGTCGTGCGCACCAGGCGCGGCATGCCGTTGGGTTCCGTAACGGGGCGGGCGTCGGCAAGCATCGCCAGCGACAGGTCGGGCGTCAGCAGTGCCCGGGAGAAATGTTGCAGGGTCACTATCATCTCTATTCGGTTTTGACGCTGATGGAACCTATGTTGAGCATGGCGACCAGCTGGGCCGCCGAGGCGTTGTAGCTCATGCCGCGGAAGGGCGGGATCGCACCCGGGCCCTTGGCTTCGCGGATGGCCTCGTTGAAGACCGCGGGCATTTCGCTCGAACAGTCGTAGAGCAGCGAGGCATACCGGTTCGTATACCGGGCTTCGTGCGCCTCGGGGAAGAATACCGGCCGTTCGGTATCCCCGGCAGCGATATGGATGTTGATCAGCAGGACGTTGCCGTCGACGGTGCCCAGCGCCTTGATCTGGTCGCAGACCGCACGTAGCTCCTCGTTGTCGCAGTCCGTGGCCTCGCCGTCGGTGATATTGAAGACCACGGGAGGGAAACTTTCGGCGTTGGCCGTGCGGGAAGTCCAGCTGGCGGCTATGTCCCTCACGCGGCGCAGTGCCTCGCACATCGGCGTCTGCCCGGCCGACAGGGGCTTGATCCACGCCGGTGCGGGAATCTCCCGTAGGGCGATGCTGCCGTCGGGAAGCCGGTGTTCGATCACCTCCGTGTGCACCGGCATCTCCTGTGCCGCCAGGGCGCTGACAGGCACCAGATCCTCGCCTCCGGGCAGCAGCGAGCGTACCTCGTCGTCGCCCGAATAGCCGACCACGGCGATGTCGTAATAGTCGCGTACGCCGTCGCTGCGGCGTGCCCGTTCGACGAGCTCGAACAGCAGGTCGTTGGTGATGGTTGCAACCGCTTCGGCCTTGGTCATGCAGCGTCCCCGGAAGAGGATGCTTTCGGCCATCGACCCCGAGCCGTCTATGGCCAGGATGAATGCCGTGCGGTGGTTGCGTGTGATGCTCTGTGTATACATGTTGCGTCTATTTAAGTCCCCGGACGGAGTAATAGTCGTCGCGTACTTCGCGCTCGTCGTCGCTGTCCAGACCGTAGCTGACGGCCATGTCGAGCGAACAGTCGCGCTCGCGGTCGGCGTCGGTCGTGCGGCGCATCGCCTCCTTGCGTTGCGCCCCGCCTCGATCGCGTCGCCGATCTCTGCCGCGGTGGGCACGCGCCCCAGCAGCGAGGCGTAAATCCCTTCGGCCCAGCTGTGGGCGTAGTCGTCGTAATGCACGAAAAAGACCCTGAAACGGTTGTCCACCTCTTCGGGCGTTGTCAGCTCGCCGCGGTCCACGGCGTCGAGGATCGCTTCGACCTCGCGTTTGGTGACGTACTGCCCCGCCACGTCGAGCCAGCGGCCACTGCCGTCGTAGCGTGAGGCCGATTCGCCGCGGTCGAGCATGGCGCCCAGCGCCGCGACGACGAATTTGTTGTAAAGTCCGATGCCCCGTTTGAGGGCCGCCGCGCGGATGATCGCCTTCTGGTGGACGTACGTCGGGGCGTCGGGGTCTTCCTCTGCGATCGCGTGGAGCGTATCCACGGCCCTGAGCATTCCCGAGGTGATATAAGGGTTGTATTCTTCGAAGTTGATGACGTCGCGCCGTATGGTGCGGCGGTCGCGTGCAGGCCATTTCTCGATGTCGCGCACGGCGCCGTAGCTGGTGAGGTTCGCCCCGGGCATGAGCACCGAACGCCCCTCCTTTTCGACCAGGTAGGAGTAGGGGAAGGCCGACGTGTCGTGGTGGAACGAGTGGTGCCCCATGATCATCGTGAAAGCCCCTTCCAGCGCTGGGGACATGATGTAGGCGCCGCTGGCGAACTTGCAGCCCCTGAGGTGCACCGCCTGGTGCACGGCGCCGCTCTTGAACAGGTGGTTGCTCTGGTTCGAGCCGCTGCCCGCGTTGAAAAACGAGAACATGCCCGCGATGAGCAGCGACGACTTGTGGTGCGAGACGGTGTAGGGACCCGCGAAGATCGAGGCCGCCTCCCCGTTTTCGCAGTGCGAGTTTGCGAAAAAGAGCGACTCGGCTGCCGTGAAGGCCTTGTCCAGCCGGCAGCTCTCGCCCACAAGCAGCGTTCGACGATCGACCCGTTGTCGATGTGCGCCTTCTCGGCGGCGATGAAGTCGTAGGCCTTGACGTCCACGCCGATATGCGCCCCGTCGCAGACGGTGCCGTTTTCGAGCATCGAGGCCCCGTCGATGCACACTTCGTCGCCGATGCGGACTTCGCGGATGAATTTCGCGCCTACGATGCGGGTGTTGCGGCCTACGCTGCCCATCTCTGACGCACCCGCTTCGGCATACGCCTCCACCATGCGCTCCAGCGCCGCAACGGTCTGCGGCCGGTGGCGGTAGACGGCCATCAGATAGGCTACCTGCGCCGACATCCGGTCGAATATCCTGACCGTGCGGCCCCGCACTCGTTCATCGTCGCTACGCCCACGCCGTTGCCGAACGTGCTCCGGCGGCGGCATTCGAGAGCCATGACGCCCTCTATGAGCGCGCCCTCGCCGATCCGGTAGTTGCATACGCGCGATCGGATGATGCGCGCGCCGGAGCCGATCTCGACCGTCCCTCCAGATGGCTTTGCAGCAGCTGGAAGGGCGTGAAATCTTCGGAGACCCTCACCTGCGACCATGCTTCGGCCGAAGATCCGAGGGATTCGGCGGCGGAAATCTCCGCCGGAGTCATATATCTGAGTTGAGGCATCGGTGTCGTATTAAGCAAATGCAAATATAACGATTTAAGGCTAAATATCAAACTCGCGGCCCTCCCGGTCGATCTCCAGCCGCCTTCCGCCGCATACGACCGGGGCGCGTCCGTTGCGGAACGGCTTCACGGCTTCGCACCCCGGACAGCTGATCCGGGTCCGGCCCGCGCCGTCGATATAGTGCCATGTCGCTCGAGCCGTACCGCCGCCAGCCCTTCGGTGAAGTCGAATCCGCAGTCGTAGAGCGGCGGCACGACGACCTGTTCCGGCGTGCGGTAGCCCCAGGCCGTTTTCGACGAAAAGCTCGGCCGCTTCGGCGACGGCGCCGTCCGTTGGGTCCTCTGTTGTGCCGTCTGCCGAGTCGCCCGCTGGGCCTTCTGCCGAGCCGGAATTTCCGCCTGCCGTTTCTTCCGCTCCCATTGCCCGCTTTGGGCCTGTTGTTCCGGCTGTTTCCCGGTTCCGGTTGTCCCTGTCGTTGCCGTATTCACTGCATTCTTCGTTTCCTCAGGTCCCGTTATTTCATCCGTTTCCGTTGTTTCCGCCGCCAGTGCGAGCAGTTGCGGCAGTCCCGGCAGCCGGAGCGAAGGCGAACGGAGCAACCGTGCGATGCGGTACTGCACGGCCAGCCCTTCGCGTTCGAAAAGCGCGATGGCCTCGCGGAGCGCCTCGTCGGTGCGGATCTGCTGCGGGGAGAAGAGCAGCCCGTCGGCATCGGGGTAGCGTACGTACAAGGTGGGGTCGAGCGCCAGCGCATGAAGGGCCGTCGAGATCAGCGCCGCGGGGTAGTCGTCGAGCGAGGCATTGAAGTCGCGGATCGTCCGTGCCGGGTGTTGGAAGGCCGCGGTACCCAGTTCGGGGCTCGCCTCCCCGGCGAATGCGGGCAGGTACATGGCATCGAGGTCGATCAGGTGCAGCCGCCCCGAGGAATCCACGACGATATTTTCGGGTTTGAGGTCTCCGTGTGCCCAGTCGTCCGACGTAAGCCTTGCGGCCAGGCGGTCGAACGCCGCGGCCAGTTGCCCCAACCGTGTTGCGTCTTCTGCCGCGGCCGCCTCTGCGACGGCTTCGTGGAGCGTCGCGCCTTCGATCCAGTCGCCCAGTACGACGTCGACCCAAACCCCGCTCCGGGGCGAGTCGTAGAGGTACAGCTCCTGCGGCAGCAGCCGTTCGCCGTAAATCTCCGCCAGGTGGCGCGGCGGATGCATGTAGCACCGCAGCGAGCGGATATGCCCTTCGTGGCGGACACGGAAGACGATGGCGCTGTTGCCTACGGTGTAGCACATGCGGCCCCGGCTGTCACGGCATACCTCCATGCCGCCCAGGGTTTTCGTCAATCCGTGGGTGTCGGCCAGTGTCGTGAGGTATTGTCGCAGCGTGAACACGGTTTATTGGTTGTCTTGTTGCCGGGGTTGGAACCGAAGATACCCGTGAGCAGGATGCCGATCGTCGTCTGGACGACGTTGAGCATGTCCACCAGCGTGCAGCGCCGCATCGACCACGCCGACTGCTCGGCGCGGTCGTTCCGGCGGACTCCCGTGCCGGAGGTGTTCCATTGATCAGAAACTGCCTGTAGGCGTCGAGGTCCTGCTGGAGCAGCCTGCCGCCGGCGATGTTTTCGCGGCGTATGTTCACCCCTTCGCCGAAGTAGGCGTAGAGGCTCGTCTCTCCGATCCGAGCCTTGCGCATGATGACGATTCCGGTGAGCATGGCGCGGTAAAGGTCGCAGAACCGGATTTCGGCCTCTTCGAAAGTGGCCCTTTCGATCTCGCAGTAGCGGAAGTCGCTCCATGCGATCTTCGCCCTGCGAAACGGCAGTTGCGCAGCACGGCCTTGCGGAAGGAGACGCGCTCCATCCGCAGCCGTCGAAATTGCACTCCGTGAGCGTGCATTCGTCGAATGTCACGTTTTCCACACGGCAGCCTTTGAAATCGATGTTCTTCAATTCGCGGCCCGTCAGGTCGAGGTCTCGTACGCGCCGCTGCTCGATCATTTTCAGCAGTTCGGTCTGGGTCATGGCAGAGTCGGTTTCGTTTTAAAAGCGGGGCTTCTGCAAGTCCGCTTTTCTGTCAGTGGCAGTCGCAGTGCCCTTTTCGTGGTCGCAACCGCCGCCGCAGTCGTCTCCGCACTCTCCGCACGAGCAGCCGCCCTGCAGATCTTCGGGCGTTACGTCGCGCACCGATACGACCTCGACGTCGAAATTGAGCGTCTTGCCCGCCATCGGGTGGTTGAAGTCCATCTTCACGGTTTCGTCGCCGACCTCCTTGACGATACCCATCATGCGGTTGCCCTGGTTGTCGCTCATCGGCACCTGCGAACCCACGAAGAGGATGTCTTCGGCCAGTTTGCCGTCGACCATGAATATATTTTTCGGCAGGTCTACCACGGCATCGGCGATCAGCTCGCCGTAGCCGTCCTTGGGCTCGAGGGTGAACGAGACGGCCTCGCCGATCTCCTTGCCCAGGATTGCCTCCTCGAATTTGGGAAGCAGCATGCCTGTCCCGAAGATGAATTCGAGCGGCTGGCCCGGACGCGACTGATCCGCGATCTGTCCGTCGACGGTGAGCTTGTAGTCCACGCCGACCATTTTGTTTGTTCTACTTTCATACGATTGTTAAAAGTTTTAGTTGTTTTGCTTTCCGTCGTTGCGTTTCAGGGACGCGTTGCCCGGCATTCACGGCTCAAGCGTTTCTTCCGCCCCTTTTTCCGAAAATGGCTTCTTTAGCCTCAGTGTCGCACTTCGGGGCGGTCGCCTGACCGTAGCAGGGCATAATTGCGCCTCAGAGAAAGCGGCGGCGGCTGTCCGATTCGCCGCCTTTTTTCATGCCGGTATTCCGCATACCAAAAACGGTGCGGCAGCGAGGTTTCGCCGCCGCCGACCGTTTCGACTTCGAGAGACGTAGGGGAAGAACTTCGCCTCGCAGATCCACCCAGCGGGAACGCCACCGCCTCGTGCCGCGGATAGGGGAAGCCTTACCGCCCGGCCAGATTCCCGGCCGTGTGGGGCGCGTTGCCACCACGTTGTCGCCTGCCGGCGGCCGCTCGCATTCGCGCTTGATGCACAGGCCTCGATGAAGCGGTCCATCTCCTCCTTGGGTTCCGATTCGGTCGGCTCGACCATCAGCGTCTCGTGCACGGGGAACGAGAGCGTCGGGGCGTGGAATCCGTAGTCCATCAGGCGGTGGGCGATGTCGCCGCAGTCAATGTTGTAGTCCTTCTTGAAGAGGTGAGGTCGAGGATCATCTCGTGCCCACGCGGCCCGTCTCGCCCGATAGTAGGTCGGTACTCCGCAGCCAGCGCGCCGACATGTAGTTGGCGTTGACGATGGCCATCTCGGTGGCTCGCGAAGCTCGGCCCCCAGCATTTGATATAGCCGTAGGTGATGGGAAGAGCAGGCCGAACCCCACAGGGCCGACGCGACGGCCGTGATGCCTCGTCGCCGCCCGTGGCGACGACCGAGTGCGAGGCGAGGAACGCTCTGAGGTGCTCGGCGACGCAGATCGGCCTACGCCCGGCCGCCGCCGCCGTGGGGCATGGCGAAGGTCTTGTGAGGTTGAGGTGGCAGACGTCGGCCCCGATATAGCCGGTTCGTCAGTCCCACCTGCGCGTTCATGTTCGCGCCGTCCATGTAGACCTGCCCGCCTGCGTCGTGCACGGCGTCCACGATCTCGCGGATGCGGCTCTCGAACACGCCGTGCGTCGAGGGGTAGGTGACCATCAGCCCGCACAGCTCCGAACTGTATTCCCCGGCCTTGGCCTTGAGGTCTTCGACGTCGATGTTGCCCTTGTCGTCACAGGCTACCGTGACGATCTTCATGCCGGCCATGGCGGCCGACGCGGGGTTGGTGCCGTGGGCCGAGGCCGGGATCAGCACCACGTTGCGGTAGCCCTGTCCGCGGCTCTGGTGGTAGGCGCGGATCACCATCAGCCCGGCGTATTCGCCCGCAGCGCCCGAATTGGGTTGCAGGGAGCAGGCCGCGAAGCCCGTGATCGTCGCCAGGTCGTTTTCCAACTCCTTGATTAACTGCATGTAACCTTCGGCCTGATCCGCCGGGGCGAAGGGTGCATGTTCTGGAAGCCGGCCAGCGAAAGGGGCTGCATGAGCGCCGCGGCGTTGAGCTTCATGGTGCACGAACCTAAAGAGATCATCGAGTTGGCCAGCGATATGTCGCGCAATTCCAGCTGTTTGATGTAGCGCATCAGGTCGCTTTCCGAGCGGTAGGTGTTGAAGACCGCCTCCGAGAGATAGGCCGTGCGGCGGCGCAGGGCGGCCGGCACGCGGCTTTCGGTGACGGGCTTTACGGCCTTGGCTTTCCTGCCTTTGGCGGTGGCGAAGATGCGTATTACCTCGGCGACCTCTTCGGGGGTGGTCACCTCGTCGAACGACATGCGCACGGAGCCTTCGGTGGGGTAGTAGAAGTTGATGCCGTTTTCGAGTGCCAGCGACTGCACGACGGCGGCTTCGGCCGAGACTTCGAGCGTGTCGAAATAGGCCGTTGCGGCGAGTTTGTAGTCCATCGCTTCGAGCGCCTTGGCTACCGTCGCGGCGGCCAGATGGGCCGTGTCGGCGGCGCGCTTCAGCCCTTCGGGACCGTTGTAGACGCAGTAGAAGCCCACCATCGAGGCCATCAGCGCCGAGGCGGTGCAGATGTTCGACGTGGCGCGCTCGCGCTTGATGTGCTGTTCGCGCATCTGGAGCGCCATGCGCAGCGCCCGGTTGCCCAGACGGTCCACCGAGACGCCGATGATGCGGCCCGGCATGTTGCGCTTGAAGGCTTCGCGCGTGGTCATGTAGCCCGCGCTCGGACCGCCCAGCCCCATCGGGTGCCCAGACGCTGGGTCGAGCCGACGGCGATGTCGGCGCCCCATTCGCCGGGGCTTTCAGAAGCGCCAGCGCCAGCAGGTCGGCGACGGCCGTGACCAGCGCGCCCTTGGCGTGGGCGGCGGCCGTGAAGTCCGTATAGTCGCGCACGGCGCCGTTGGCGGCCGGGTACTGGACGATGGCGCCGAACTCCTTGCCCGTGAAGCTGTATTCGTCGTATTCGTCGACGATCAGTTCGATGCCGAACGGTTCGCTGCGCGTGAGCAGCACGTCGAGCGTCTGCGGGAAGATGTTGCGGTCGACGAAGAGCTGGTTGCGACCTTCCCTGACCGCTTCGCGCGAGCGCAGCGCGAACATCATCAGCATGGCTTCGGCGGTGGCCGTGCCCTCGTCCAGGAGCGAGCAGTTGCCGATCTCCATGCCCGTGAGCGAGATCACGGCGGTCTGGAAGTTCAGCAGCGCCTCGAGACGGCCCTGCGAGATCTCGGCCTGGTAGGGCGTGTAGGAGGTGTACCAGGCGGGGTTCTCGAAGACGTTGCGCACGATGGCGGCCGGGACGGCACAGGGGTAGTAGCCCATGCCGATGAACGATCTGAGGCAACGGTTGCGGTCGGCCAGCGAGCGGATGTGGGCGGCGAATTCGTATTCGCTCATCCCTTCGGCCGGCAGTGCGAGCGGCTTCTTGAGCCGGATGGACTGGGGAATGACCTGCGAGATCAGTTCGTCGACCGACTTTGCGCCGATCACTTCGAGCATGGCTTTGAGGTCTTTTTCGTTGCTGACGCCGATGTGGCGTTCGGAAAACTTGTCGAACATATCTGTTAGTTGTATGAAGTTATGGGGACTTGCGCCGCGGTGCGGCGGAATTATCGTTTCGGGGCCGGGTCGGAACCGGGCGGTCGTTTATTGTCTTGCATGGTTTGCGTCCGGGTGACGCCGGGGCGTGCGGACGATTCTCAATATTGAAACTGCTGCCGCCGATGAACTCCCGGATGATCGACGTGGGCGGGATCTCGTCGGGCGGGATGGGGGTGAAGTTTTTCAGGAACTTCAGCATGCGCCGCGCCTCGTCGTACTCGGGTACCGTGTCGGGAACTTCGCGGAGGATCTTTTCGGCATAGGGGCGCAACACCGAGATTTCGTAGAAAAGCGACGAGTTGAGCATGACGTCGGCGTTTTCCTGGTAGGGGAAGATGTGCTTCTCCTCGCCGCGGCGGACGGAGCCCCAGCGCGAAAGCGTCGCCACGGCATCGGCGCCGCGTTGCGTATAGTCGCGCGTGAGGCGGCGCAGCAGGCGATTGTCGGTCGTGGCGATGCGCGAGAGGTTGTCCATCGCCACCGACGTGAAGCACGAGATGTAGATGCGGAATTTCTGCGCTTCGGGGACGCTCGGGGTGAGGCGCGGGTTGAGCCCGTGGATGCCCTCGACGATCAGGATCGAACGCTCGTCGAGCGTCAGCGGGTTGTTGTGCCACGTGCGGCGGCCCGTGATGAAGTCGTAGCGCGGGATGTCGACGCTTTCGCCGCGCATCAGGCGGCAGAGGTGGTCGTTGAAC
>JBKSUH010000046.1:0-13496 GCA_047233565.1 Alistipes sp. | reverse complement strand
GCGGAAAATAACAGTAAAATTTAAGCCGCACGGGTTGTCTCCGTGCGGCTTTGTCATTGAAAACGAGGAGTTAGCCGTTTCTTTTCTTCTTGATCCGGTCGAAATGCCCGCGGATGTGCTCGCGGAATAACTCCCGCCGGTATTTCAGATCGGCCTGCCAACCCAGCCAGCGGGTATAGCGCTCGCGCTTTTCAGGATAAATATCGCGTCTGGTCACCAGGATGCCCGTCTCCTCCACGCCGCCGAAATCGGGGTTCGACACCGTATCGAAGACCCGCATCGTGGGCGAAAGGTTCATATAGGCATTTATCAGCGGCGGTATATTCTCGTTGAACTCGCGGATCTTCTGGATCAGTATCCGGTAGTTCTCCTGATAGGTACGCCCCGTGAAAAGCTGTTCGTAATAGGGGTCGTCCAGGTCGAGCTTCAACGGGTGTATGCCCTCCACGAGGTTCTCGCGGTCGGGGAAATAGCGGCGCAGGAACCAGATCAGCGCATTGCGCGCCACGGCCTTGTAGGTCGTATACATCGTCACCTTGCCGAAAGGTATTTGGCGCGGGGGTCCAGCACGATCAGCGCACCGAGCCCGTCCCAGAGGTTGTCCAGCGCATAGATGCTCTTGGCGTTGCCGCGCGCCTGGTAGGAGGGCTGCACGAACGAGCGTCCCAGCTCGATGGTGCGGGGCAGGTACCTGCGACGAAACTTGTCGCTGAAACGGAAATAGTGTTCGGTCGAGAGGTGGCGGGGATATTCGTCCGTACAGATGATGAAACGGTAGCCTCCGACGATCTCCCCGGCCGCCGGATCCCAGACGATCAGCTGGTAATACCCGTCCTCGGCCAGGTCTTCGGCATCGATATCCACCTCCCGGCCCGTACCGCCGCCGGCGCCGCGGAACGCGATCTCGCGCAGCCGTCCGATTTCACGCATCAGCGCCGGGCACTCCGACGCCGGGAAGATATAGATCTCGTTCCCGGCCTTCTTCGTGTCGCGCGCTTTGCGCTCGGGCGTAAGCTCGGCGCGGAGCAATTCCCGGTCGACGGGAGGTATGATAGGTTCCATTTCTCGTGCTTGCATAACTTGGGACAAAAATACCGATTTACCCGTTATTTTCCGCCGGGAGGAGCATATTGTCCAAAAAATACGCTTTTTTACGTACGTAGTCCGCCTGGTCGCGGAGGGCGCCGTAGCGTTGCAGCTCGGCGACGGGGATGGGGTCGCCCACGAGGATGCGGAAATGCTTGCCCTTCTGCGAAAACATCTCGTCGGACAACCACAGCATCTCGATATTGAATTTCACGCCCAGCATCACGCGCAGCCGGGCCACGCGGTAGAAGAAGTTCGACAGCCGTCCTTCGACGAACACCGGCACGATCTCGCGCTGCGAAGCGTAGGCCTTTTTCAGGAAGTTGGTTTTCCACGGCAGGTCGGTCACCTCGCCCCCGATGCAGCGCGAGCAGAGCCCCGCCGGGAAGGTCAGGATCGGCACTTCGCCGACGAACTCCTCGTCGAATTTGCGGGCGTAGGCGCTGTTCTGCGAACCGTGCTTGTTCACCGGAATCCATAGCGGACGCAGCGGTTCGAGGTGCATCAGCAGGTCGTTGACCACCACGCGCGCATCGCCGAAGCGGTCGATCAGCTTGTCGGCCAGCATCATGCCATCCATCCCCCCGAACGGGTGGTTCGAGGCGAAGAGGTAACGGCCTTTGGGATCGAGTTTTTCGAGCCCTTCGACCGAATAGGTCACCTGCCATTCGCGGAAACAGGCGCGGATGAACTCCTGCGGCGGCAGGTTCCAGTAATGCTCGAGGATGTAATTGATTTCCGGCTCATGGATCGTACGGCGGAGCCAGCGGAGGACGAACCCGGGAACCCAGCGGGCCAACCGCGGGGCTTTCTCGGCGAGTACCGCTCCGATATCTATTCTGGGCATAGGGATGTTCAAAAAATTATATCCGCAAATATAGGTATTGTTTTTCGAAAAATCCCTAACTTTACACCCAAATCGACCTCATCGGCAACGAATATGTCTCAGTACCATACACCTGTGCTTTTGAAAGAGTCCGTCGGTCTGCTCGGCATCGACCCCGCAGGCACCTATGTCGACCTCACTTTCGGCGGGGGCGGCCACTCGCGCCGTATCCTCGAAGAACTGGGGCCCGAAGGGCGGCTCTATGCCTTCGACCAGGATCGCGACACGCTCGCCAACGCCCCCGCCGACGGACGGTTCCACTACGTCGAAAGCAATTTTCGGTTCCTGCGCGGAGCCCTCAGGCTGCGCGGGGTGACCGAGGCAGACGGCATACTGGCCGACCTGGGAGTCTCGTCGCACCATTTCGACGCCGTGGAACGGGGTTTTTCGTTCCGGGGCGAGGCGCCGCTGGACATGCGCATGAACCAGCGGGGCGGGCTGACGGCGGCGAAGGTCGTCAACAGCTACCCGGCCCAGACGCTGACGCAGCTGCTGGGGGACTGGGGCGAACTGGACACCCCGTGGAAGGTCGCCAACTGCATCGTCCGGGCGCGGGAAACGGCACCGATTCAAACCACGGCGCAGCTGGTCGAGGCCGTCCGTCCCTGCACGCCGAAGAAAGACGAGTCGAAGTTCCTGACCAAGCTCTTCCAGGCACTCCGCATCGAGGTCAACGGCGAGATGGAGGCACTCAAGATGGCGCTGGAGCAGAGTCTCAAGGTACTGCGTCCCGGCGGACGGCTGGTCGTCATCTCCTACCACTCGCTCGAAGACCGGCTGGTAAAGAATTTCCTGCGCAGCGGCAATTTCGCGGGCGCGGTGGAAAAGGATTTCTACGGCCGCGCCCTCACGCCGTTCGAAATCCTCACGCGCAAGGCGGTCGTCCCCTCGGACGAAGAACTGGAACGCAACCCCCGGTCGCGCTCGGCGAAGCTGCGCGCCGCCGTAAAACGATGACCCGGCCATGTATCCCGACCACGAATTCGACCCCATAACCCCCGAAGAGGAGGCGCAGCGCGCACAGGAAGCGGAATTCGCCCGCCGCGTGCGGCGCGAGGTACTGCGCATCGAACGGGGCGAGGCTGAGGAGGAGATCCGCGCCGACCTGGAACGCGAGGCAGCAGAAAAGGCCGAAGCCGAGGAGCGCGAACGCAGGGAGCGCCGCCGCAGGGCCAGCACCTTCTGGCAGCTTTTCTCGGGCACGATCCTCGTCCACGAGGGAGTCTCGAAATACTATCCCTACATGCTCTCGATCGCGGGCATGTTCTTTTGAGCATCGCCGTGATGTTCACCACCCTGCATCTGGACATGAAGTACTCGCGTCTCGAACGCGAAGTGCAGATACTGCGCGAACGCTCGATCCGCCTGCAGGAACAGCGTTACCGCCGCACCACCCACTCGGCCATCGTCGAGCGGCTGCGCGAACGCGACATCGAGCTCACCGACCCGCCGGCGCCGGGCGAAATCATCGAAAACTGACGGACGATGAAAGAGGAACGTTCGAAGATCAAAAGCGACATTCTGCTGCGGGTACGGCTGCTTTACGTGCTGTTCATACTCGCCGGGGCCGTCGTGCTCGGACGATTGGTCTGGGTGCAGCTCTTCAGTTCCGAAGTGGCCTACAACGCCGAACGGCTGGCCAGCCGCATCTTCACCGAGGAGACCATTCCGGCGCAGCGCGGCGGCATCCTCTCGCGCGGCGGCGCGCCGCTGGCGACCTCGATCTTCCGCTATCAGGCCGCCTTCGACTTCGCTTCGCCGGGTCTCGATTCGCTGAAAACCTTCCGCGAACAGAGCGACTCGCTGGCCAAACTCCTCGCGGCGTTCTTCCGGGACAAGTCCGCCGCCGAATACAGCCGCAAATTCCGCGAGGAGCACGCCCGCCACTACCGGCTCGTCAACGGACGCGACACGACCTACCTGCGCTCCGAAGGGTGGTTCTCGCGCCTGATGGACCGTCTGCGCGGCGAAGAGTTTGCCACGCGCCGCATCTACGACACCATCCGCGACCACACGCCCGTCAATATCTTCCCCGCGAAGTGGACTACGCCGAATGGCAGACCCTGCGGCGTTATCCGCTGCTGAACTGGAACATGGGCATGGTCTACCGGCTCGTCGAACGCGACCAGCGGGTCTACCCGCAGGGCGAACTGGCGCGCCGCACGATCGGACTGACGGGCGACAAGGGCAATTACGGCCTCGAGGAGGCCTACCGCGAAGAGCTTGCGGGCCGCGACGGCAAAGCCTTGCGGCAGCGCATCGCCCGGGGCTTCTACGGCCGCGTGGCGGGAGCCGGGCATGAAGACCCGGTGGACGGGTACGACATCGTGACGACACTCGACCTCGACCTGCAGGACGTGGCCGACAAAGCGCTGCGGCGCCAGTTGGAAGCCCAGAACGCCATCTGGGGCACGACCATCGTCATGGAGGTGGAGACCGGCGAGATACTCGCCATGGCCAACCTGGGCCGCTCGGGTTCCTCGGGCGGCAGCTATTACGAAAGGGAGAACTACGCGCTGGGACGCAGCATGGAGCCCGGATCGACCTTCAAGCTGGCGACGATGCTCACGCTGCTCGACGACGCCGGCATGTCGCCCGAGACGACCTACGACACGCACAACGGCGACCCCGTGACGGTCGGCCCGGCCCGTAATATCCGCGACTCGCACCGGGGCGACCATGTCATCGGCTTCCGCCGCGCCGTAGCCTCGTCGTCGAATGTCTATTTCGCCAAGGCGATCTGGGATCGCTACGGCATCACGGGCAAAAAACAGGAATACAGCGACTTCCTGCACGAAAAACTCCACCTGGGCAAGACCGTCGGGCTGGAACGGCTCGGCGAACGCGCCCCGTCGATCACCGCCGACTGGAAAGTACCCGACCCGGGCGTCATGCTCGTCAAGATGAGCTACGGCTACCGCGTGCGGCTGGCGCCGATCCAGATGATCACGTTCTACAACGCCATCGCCAACGGCGGGAAGATGATCTCGCCCGTGCTGATCCGCGAACTGCGGCGCGGTGACCGCGTCGAGGAGCGGTTCGAGACGCAGACCATCGCCTCGTCGATCTGCTCGCGCTCGGCGCTGCGCGAGGTGCAGCGGTGTCTCGAACTGGTCTGCACAGAGGGTACCGCCAGCCTCTATTTCAGGGACACCGCCCGGCTGCGCGTGGCCGCCAAGACCGGCACGGCGCAGATCACCGACGCCCGCAGCCGCGAAGGCCGCTACTACCTCGGCTCGATGATCGCCTACTTCCCGGCCGACAATCCCCGCTACACGGTGCTGACGACCATCGAAACCCGGGCGCAACCGGGCAAAGCCTACTATGGCGGGCCGCTGGCGGGCCCCGTGGTCAAACGGATGGTCGATTACATTTACAACCGCAACCGCGACTGGTACGGCCGCGTGGAACGGCACGGCGGCCGCTGCTACCCGGGGCACGTCAAGGGCGGCGACATCGCCCAGATCCGCCGCGTGGCCGACAAGTTCTCGCCCCGCGCCTCGTTCGACCAGCGTACGGGCTGGGGGCGCGCCCGGGTCGACAGCCTCTCGAACGTAATCATCACGAGCCTCCCGCCCGAAACAGGGACGATGCCCGACGTGCGGGGCATGGGACTCAAGGACGCGCTGTTCGTACTCGAAAGCCGCGGCCTGAAGGTCCGCTTTTCGGGCCGGGAGCCGTCGTCCGGCAAAGCGTCGCTCCCGGAGCGCGCATCACGCCGGGCGCGACGGTCGCCATAACGCTGAACTAAGATGAAAGAACTGACGATATTCACCCCGGCGCCGCGCCGCAGGAGACTTTCCCGGCTTCCGGACGCGTTCGCGGAAGCGCCTGCGCTCGAATTCCGCGGACCGCGGCGACAAAGACGCCCAAGGGGCGAATACGACAAAAGACAACGGTTTATGAAAACACTGAAAGAACTTCTCCGAAATACCCCCGTCACGGCGCTGCACGGCGACGATTCGGCCGCCGTCGCCGGGTTGGTTTACGACTCGCGTGCCGTCGGGCCGGGCGACTGCTTCTTCGCCGTGCGCGGCACGCAGAACGACGGGCACGACTTCATTCCCGCCGCCGTCGCAAAGGCGCCGCCGCAGTCGTCTGCGAACGCCTGCCCGAACAGACCGCCGCAGACGTCGTCTACGTCGCGGTGCCCGACGCCGCAGGCGCGCTGGCCGACATGGCCGCAGCCTTCTACGGCCACCCGAGCCGCGAACTGAAACTCGTGGGCATCACCGGCACCAACGGCAAGACCACGACCGCAACATTGCTCTACGACCTGGTGCGGGCACTGGGCTACAAGGCCGGGCTGGTCTCGACGGTCGTCTACAAGGTCGGCGAACGCATCGTCGAGGCGACCCACACCACGCCCGACCCCGTGCGGCTGAACGCCATGATGCGCGAGATGGCCGACGAAGGGTGCGAATACTGCTTCATGGAGTGTTCGTCGCATGCCATCGTGCAGCAACGCACGCGGGGACTGCATTTCGCGGGCGGCATCTTCTCGAACATCACCCACGACCACCTCGACTACCACAAGACCTTCGCCGAATACATCCGCGCCAAAAAACTCTTCTTCGACTCCCTCGCCAAGGATGCCTTCGCCCTGACGAACGCCGACGACAAGAACGGCCGCGTCATGGTGCAAAACACCGCAGCCGGGGTACACACCTATTCGCTGCGCACGATGGCCGATTTCCGCTGCAAGATCGTCGAGATGCACGTCGACGGCATGCTGCTGCGCATCGACGGGCAGGAAGTATGGGTTGGGCTCGTAGGACGCTTCAACGCCTATAACCTGCTGGCCGTCTACGGCGCCGCGGTGCTGCTGGGACTCGACCGCGCCGAAGTGCTGCGCGCGATGAGCATGCTCCATGCCGTGAGCGGGCGCTTCGAATTCGTGCGGGCGGAGAATGGAACCACGGCCATCGTCGACTATGCGCATACGCCCGACGCACTGGAAAACGTCATCCAGACCATCCAGGAGATCCGCACCCCGGCGCAACAATTGATCGTCGTCTGCGGCTGCGGCGGCGACCGCGACCGCACCAAACGGCCCGAGATGGCGCAGATCGCCGTGCGGTACGCCGACACGGCCGTCTTCACGTCGGACAATCCGCGCCACGAGTCGCCCGAAGCGATTCTCGACCAGATGGCGGCGGGACTCGAACCCGGCGCGCGCTTCCTGCGCATCGCCGACCGCGCCGAAGCCATCCGCACGGCGGTGATGCTCTCGCAGCCGGGCGACATCCTGCTCGTGGCGGGCAAGGGCCACGAAACCTATCAGATCGTCGGCGACGTGAAACACCCCTTCGACGACCGGGAGGAGGTCCGCAAAGCCTTCGATTCATTCGGCAAATAAAAACCCAACGAACAATATGCTCTATTACATCTTCAAGTATCTGGATGAAGCCTACAACCTGCCCGGTTCGGGTATGTTCCAGTATATTTCGTTCCGCGCGGCGGCGGCCATCATCCTCGCGCTGCTGATCGTCATCATCTTCGGCCGCAAGATCATCGACTTCCTGCGCCGCAAGCAGATCGGCGAGGACATCCGCGACCTCGGGCTCGAGGGACAGCTCCAGAAACGCGGCACCCCCACGATGGGCGGCGTCATCATCCTGCTGGCGATCCTCGTCCCGATCCTGCTCTTCGGACGGCTCGACAACATTTACATCCAGCTGATGATCGTCTCGACCGTCTGGCTGGGGCTGATCGGCGGGCTGGACGACTACATCAAGGTCTTCCGCCACAACAAGGAGGGGCTCAAGGGCCGCTTCAAGATCGTGGGCCAGGTCGGGCTGGGCATCATCGTCGGCACGACGATGTGGCTTTCGCCCCAGATCATCGTCCGCGAGAAGGTCACGCAGCCCGTGCAGACCGTCTATCTGAACCCCGACGGATCGGTGATCGAAAGCGTGCAGCGGAACGTCGTCCTGAGCTCGGAAAGCACCAAGACCACCAAAACCACCATCCCCTTCGTCAAGAACAACGAATTCGACTACGGATGGCTCACGGGCGAGGACAGCGCCACGACCTGGCTGCTCTACGTGCTGGTAGCGATCTTCGTCGTCACGGCCGTCTCGAACGGCGCCAACCTCACCGACGGCCTCGACGGGCTGGCCACGGGCGTCTCCGTCCCGATCGTGGCCGTACTCGGCGTGCTGGCTTACCTCTCGGGACATATCGTCTACGCCGACTACCTCAACATCATGTATATCCCCGACAGCGGAGAGCTGGTCGTCTTCGCGGCGGCCTTCGCGGGCGCGCTGGTCGGCTTCCTGTGGTACAACTCCTTCCCGGCGCAGATCTTCATGGGGGACACCGGCTCCCTGTCGATCGGCGGCATCATCGCCGTCTTCGCCCTCTGCATCCGCAAGGAACTGCTGCTGCCGCTGCTGTGCGGCGTGTTCCTGGTCGAGAGTTTCTCGGTGATGATGCAGGTCGGCTACTTCAAATACACCAAACGCAAATACGGCGAAGGGCAGCGCCTGTTGCTGATGGCCCCCGTACACCATCATTTCCAGAAAAAAGGGCAGTTCGAAACCAAGATCGTGCTCCGCTTCTGGATCATCTCGCTGCTGCTGGCCGCCATCACCCTGGTAACGTTAAAGATCCGGTAATCATGAAAAAGATAGCAGTCCTGGGCGGAGGCATCAGCGGTTACGGCTCCGCGATCCTCGCCAAAAAGAAAGAGTTCGACGTATTCCTCTCCGATATGGGGAAGATCGCCGACCGCTACAAAGCCAAGCTCGACGAGTGGCAGGTTCCCTACGAGGAAGGCGGCCACACCGAGGAACGCATCCTTGCGGCACACGAGGTCGTCAAGTCGCCAGGGATCCCCGAAACGGCCCCCATAGTGCGGAAAATCCGTGCGGCAGGCATTCCCGTCATTTCGGAAATGGAGTTCGCGGGCCGTTACCTGGGCCGGTCGAAATGCATCTGCATCACCGGCTCGAACGGCAAAACCACCACCACGTCGCTCATCTACAAGATCATGCGCGACGCCGGGCTGAACGCCGCCCTGGGCGGCAACATCGGCGAGAGTTTCGCCTACTCCGTGGCCACGGGCGACTACGACTGGTACGTGCTGGAGCTCAGCTCTTTCCAGTTGGACGGCATGTATAAATTCCGCGCCCATATCGGCGTGCTGATGAACATCACGCCCGACCACCTCGACCGCTACGGACACTGTTTCCAAAACTACGTCGATTCGAAAATGCGCATCACGCAGAACCAGAACTCGCGCGATTATTTCGTCTATTCGGGCGACGACGAGGTGATCTGGCAGCAGCTTCCCAGGTACGACCTGCGCATGAAGCAACTTCCCTTCGCCGCAAAGAATGCCGTGGCGAGCGGTGCCGGCGACGCCTTCCTCTGCGACGGCAAATTCACGGCGGCCGTCGGGAAGGCCTCGGTCGAGATCGACACGGCCAAGATGCAGCTCAAAGGGCTGCACAATGCCTATAACGCCATGGCCGCGGCTCTTGCAACCCTTGCGGCAGGCGTCGCGCCGGCCTCGATCCGCCGCTCGATCTACGGCTTCGCCCCCGTCTGCCACCGCCTCGAACCCGTCCGGGAAGCCAACGGCGTACTGTGGATCAACGATTCCAAGGCCACCAATGTCGACTCGGTCTACTATGCGCTCGAAAGCATGAAACGCCCCGTGGTGTGGATCGCCGGCGGTACGGACAAGGGCAACGATTACGGGCCGCTCAAGGATTTCGCCCGCGAGAAGGTGCACACGCTCGTCTGCATGGGCATAGACAACGCCAAACTGCTCCGGGAGTTCACGGGCGTCGTGCCCGAAGTGATCTCCACCGATTCGCTCGACGCCGCGATGACGGCGGCCAAAGCCGCCGCACGGCCCGGCGACGCGGTGCTGTTGTCCCCGGCCTGCGCAAGCTTCGACCTTTCAAAAACTACGAAAACCGCGGCGAGTTGTTCAAGGCGTGGGTAAACGAAAAGGCATAGCACGATGAAGCTCGGCGAACGGAAATACACGCAGGACGAAGGGCCGGCGCAGGAGCCCTGGACGGAAGCGCCCGGGAAATCCCCCCGCGCAGCGGACGGGAAGACCGGGGCGCAGGACGCGCCCCGACGCCGCGGCGTGCGCGGCACCGATGCCGGGGAGAGCGCCTGCGAAACCCCCGAAGCCCCCGAAAAACACAAGTTCCGGCTCTTTACCGGCGACCGCGTCCTGTGGATCATCGTCGCGGCGCTGGCGGTGATTTCCGTGCTGGTGGTCTACTCGTCGACGGCCAAGATGGCCTACGACGCCCACACGGCGCGTACCACGGCCCATTTCCTGCGCCAGCAACTCATCATCCTCGTCGTCAGCCTCATCATCCTGGTTGCCGTGCAGAAGATCAACTGCCGGATTTACAACCTGTTATCCCGCCCCGTCTATTTCCTTTCGGTCGCACTCACCGTCGCCGTCTATTTCATCGGCGCCACGACCAACGGCGCCGCCCGCTGGATACCCCTCGGGCCGTTCCAGTTCCAGCCCTCCGAGGCGCTGAAGGTCGCCACGGTACTGTTCCTGGCCCGGCAACTGGCCGGACGGCAGTCGAAGATCGACAAAATACGCATCGTCCCGTCGCTCAAATTCTGGACGTGGCGTTCGTCGCGCGAACAGCGCCGCATCTGGCGCGAGGGGACATGGCCGATCCTGATGCCCGTCGTGGTCTCGTGCGCGGTGATCTTCCCGGCCCACACCTCCTCGGCCGTACTGGTTTTCATGGCCTCGTGGGTCATGATGCTCATCGGGCGCGTCCGGCTGGGCGAACTGGTGAAACTCATCGGGCTGGCCTGCATCGGCATCGTCTTCATCATGACCCTCAACCTGGGGCGCAGCGAGACTGCCGAAGGGCGCGTCTCGACATGGATCCATCTCTGGACACGCTCGCAGACCGAAAAACCGATCGAGCACCTCACCGACACCGAGCGGTCGATGATCGCCATTCACAACGGCGGGGTCTTCGGCGAAGGCGCCGGACAGAGCGCCATGCGCGTCGAGATGATCCATCCCGAAAGCGACTATGCCTACGCCTTCTTCGTCGAGGAATACGGCATCGTACTGGCACTGGCCTTGCTGATGCTCTACCTGTGGATATTCTTCCGGGGCATCGAGATATTCCGCCGCTGCGGGACGGCATTCCCGGGGCTGCTGGTACTGGGGCTCGCCCTGCTGATAACCTGTCAGGCGCTGCTGCACATCATGGTGACGGTAAACCTGATCCCCGAAACGGGCAGACGCTGCCCCTGATTTCGCGCGGCGGCTCCTCGACGCTCTTCACCACCATCGCTCTGGGCATGATCCTCAGCGTCAGCCGTCAGAACGACGAACAGTCGCACGACACGCCCGCAGCGAATCCATTTATGAAAAGTAACGACCTATGGACGACATCAGACTGGACAAATACCTCTGGGCCGTGCGGGTGTTCAAGACCCGCAGCGACGCCGCAGACGCCGTCCGCAACAACAAGGTGACCGTGAACGGCGCCTACGCCAAACCTTCACGCGAAGTCAAGATCGGCGACGTGATCGCCGTACGCCGGATGCAGGTGACCTATTCCTACAAGGTCCTCGACCTCGTGTCGAGCCGCCAGCGGCCAGAACGTTTCCCTGTACTGCCTCAACGTCACGCCGCAGGAGGAGCTGGACAAACTCAACGTTCCGCGCGAGACCGTCTTCGTATTCCGCGACCGCGGCACGGGCCGCCCCACCAAGAAGGAGCGCCGCGAGCTGGACGGCCTGATGGACGAACTCTATTACGACGAGGAGTAGGCGCACACCCGCTGCGGGGCCGCGACATGCCGGCAACGGCTATCCGCCGCCCAGACGCCGCCCGAAGGCGGCAGGCCGGCCATTCCGCCAACCGCCCGACGCTCCGCCCCCGAAATCACGCCGCATTCGCCGTGTCCACACCGCACGGCGCGATTTCCACGGCGAAACTGCCGAAAACGACAAGATTCCTGCGGAATACACAAAAACGAAAAACCGGGCCTTTCCGTGCAAGCACGAAGGCCCGGTTTCCTTTCATATGCCGGCAGGCATCTATTCTTGTTTTCGGCTACTTCTTGTTGAAGAAGTTCATCGTCCGCTCCACGCCGATCGTGGCGAACGACAGAATCGCGTCGCAGAAGACTTTGAGCCGTTCGGGCATCGCCTTCCGGTCCTCTTCGCTCCACTCCCCCAGCACATAGTCGACCTGGTGGCCCCTGGGGAAATCCCCGCCCACGCCGAAGCGCATCCGGGCGTAGTCCTCCGTTCCCAGCAGCTCGGCGATATTCTTCAACCCGTTGTGCCCCCCGGCACTCCCCCGGGGACGCATACGCAGCGTGCCGAACGGCAGCGCAATGTCGTCCGAAACCACCAGCAGGTTTTCCGGGGCGATCTTCTCGGCCTCCATCCAGTAACGGACGGCTTTGCCCGAAAGGTTCATGTAGGTCGAGGGTTTCAGCAGGATCAGCGTACGCCCCTTATGCTTCAACTCGGCCACATCGCCGTAACGCGCCGTCGTAAAAACAGCGTTGGACGCCTCGGCGAGGGCGTCCAACACTTTGAATCCGATGTTGTGCCGGGTTCCGGCATATTCGGCGCCGATATTTCCCAGCCCAACAATAAGGTATTTCATACGCTACCGGTTAGGCTTGTGCCGCCGCACCGCGCGATGCACGGGTCACGCGCACTGCGCAGACGGCCGTCGAAGCCGGAGTGACGAATTTCAGGTTCTCGAATGCAAGGTCGCCTACGAAGATGGTCTTGCCGACACCCAGATCGGTTACGTCCACGACCAGTTCGTCGGGCAGGTTCTCGACCAGCGCGCTCACGACGAGCTTACGGGCCGACAGCGTCAGCTTACCGCCGACCTTCACACCTTCGGCGTTACCCGTCAGGCGTACCGGAATGGCGATGGATACGGGTTTACCCTCGGCAATGCGGTAGAAATCGAGGTGGAGGATCTGCTCGCGGATGGGGTGGAACTGCGCCTCACGCAGCACGGCCTGCTCTTTCTTGCCGTCGAAATCGAACTCGACGATGTAAGAGTTGGGGGTGTAGATCAGGGCCTTGATCTCGCGGGGGTCTACCGAGAAGGAAACCGACTCGCCGTTGCCCGACAGTACGCAGGGTACCATACCCTCGCGGCGTACGGCCTTGGCCGCTTTCTTGCCGTACTCATCACGCTTAACGGCCTTTACAGAGATAGTTTTCATAATACGTTTGTTTTTTAATGTGTTACCACCGGCGGTTCTCAGCCCGGCCACGCAAGCCGCGCCCCAATTCCGCCTGTTTCGGATCGCAAAGATAAGGTAAAATATTAAGAATCAAAAATCAACCGTAAAAAATTCGTTTCCGGGCAAAAAAATTTCGGTTTGGGATTTAACTTTTGCAACTTTAACGCGTCTTACAGACAAACCCTCATGGAAGAGACCCGCGACATACCCGCAGAAGAACTCTCGGCGCTACGCACTCCCGCCACCCGGCGCGGGGCGTTCGACCGTCTGGTCGGGGCATACCTGCG
>JBKSUH010000045.1:0-13606 GCA_047233565.1 Alistipes sp. | reverse complement strand
GATACGGTCGCAGATGCGCAACGCCTCCTCCCCGCTGATGCGGATGACGGCTAATGCCCCTCCTGCGGCGGTTGCCGGGGCTGCGATGGTATCGTGATCCCGGATCATGTTATCTTCCTTCGATGCGGATTCGCTGTCCCAGACGGAGTTTATGGGCGTTTTTGATGCCGTTCCAGCGCATCAGCTGCGCTGTGGTCACGCGGTAGCGGCGGGCGATGGCGCCCAGCGTATCGCCCTTCTTGACCACGTAGACCGTACCCGAGCGTTCCTGGCGTTTCTTGTCGATGTTCGCCGGGTTGATGTACTCCTTGAGGTAGGCCGAGTCTTTGGCGAAGATCGCAGGCTCGTGGGCGATGTATTGCGTGATGTTGCGCTGCGGCAGCACGAGCGTATAGGGTTTGGTCGTGGCCGGGATGATGTCGAGTTTGTATTGCGGGTTGAGCTGCCGCAGGGTCTCGATCGGGATGTCGATCGTCGAGGCGATCTGCCCGAGGTGCATCAGCCGGTCGATGCGGATGGTATCCGTGGCCAGTGGGATCGGGGATTCGGTGAGTTCGATGCCGTGCTGGCGGTGGTAGGCATAGGCGTACGAGGCGCCGATGAATGCGGGGACGTAGCCGCGCGTTTCGCGGGGCAGGTAGTCGTAGATGTCCCAGAAGGTGCGGCTCTTCTCGCCTGCGCGGGCCAGCGCCTTATTGACGTTGCCCGGGCCGCAGTTGTAGGCGGCGATGGCCAGCGACCAGTCGTGATAGATAGCATAGAGGTCTTTCAGGTAGCGGCAGGCGGCCTGTGTCGAACGGACAGGGTCGCGGCGTTCGTCGACCAGCGAGTTGACTTCCAGTCCGTAGCTTTTGCCCGTCGAGGGCATGAACTGCCACAGGCCTACGGCGCCCATCGGCGACACGGCCGTGGTGGAAAGCGCCGATTCGATGATCGGCAGTGCCCGCAGTTCGACGGGGAGCTCCTCCTTGAGCAGTTCGTCCTCGATGAGCGGGAAATAGTACTGCGACATGCCCAGAATGCGGCTGATCGTGCCGTAGCGCGAATCGGTGTAGCGGTTGATATAACCCCGTACGATGCTGTTGTAAGGCAGCTGGATGGGCGAGACGAGCGCCCGCAGCCGCTGGATATAGACCGAATCGGGAACAGCGCCGGTCTGTGTGCTGTCCACCAGAATATAGTTGTCGAAGAACTCCTGAACGAGTCGCAGCACTGCCTTTCGCGCCATACGGCGACCAGCGAATCGGCCTGCGCGGCCGTCAGTCCCAGCGTCATGTCGTTATCCGGGAGCGGTGCGGGTGCCGGCGCGGCAGGTTCGGTTTGCGCTCGGTGTGTGCGGGCTTTGCGGCCGAGGAGCGGGGGCCGGTGCGGGTTCGGCGACGGCTTCGGTCTTGTTTTTCTTCTTGTCTTTTTTGCGGGGGCGGCGGTCGAGTGCCGAGGCCGGGACGGCGACTGCCAGTAGCAGCAGTATGGTCAGGAGGGTTCTCATCGGTTAGAATTTGATGCTCATGTTGAAGCCGAATACCGGGCGGTTGCCGCCGAGCGAGGGCACGTAGGTGTAGTCGACCATCGGTTCGAGGTTCATCGTCAGGTCGTCCGAGATGTCGTAGTCCTTGAGGTGGGCATCGACGTGGGCATCGACGATCTGTAATACGTACAGGCCTGCGGAGATGATGATGCACAGGTCGCGGTTGCGCCGGAAGTTGTTGCGCAGGTTGCGGATATAATCCGCCGAATAGCGGCCGTGGAATTCGTCGGTAGGCCCGTCAGGGAATTTGTCGGGGTTCTGTTCGTACTCGTTCAGCAGCCTGTACGCCTTCTTGAAACGCTGGTAGCCGCGGTTGTTCAAGTCGATGCAGTAGATCATCGCCGCGAAACCTCCGACCACGAAGGGGACTTTCCAGTAGCTTTTGTTGTAGATCTGCCCCGCGCCGGGGAAGATGCAGGCCAGCGTTGTGGCCTTCTTGACATTCGACACGTCGTTGGTCGAGTAGTTTACCGCCGCATCGCCGATGAAATAGATGTACGAGGCGACGGTCAGTCCCAGGTAGACCTGGCGGCGGGTGTTGCTGCGGATCATCTTGGCCTGCAGTGCGTCCAGTTCGGGCGTACGCGTGAGGTTCTTGTCGGTGTAGGCGTCATACTCCCGCTTGAGCGGCTTGTATGTCCTGTTTTCGTTGATGTAGAGCGCCAGCCCCGCTCCCACCGTACCGTAGAGTATGGGCAGTTTCCAGTATTGTTTGTTGTATATCTGTCCGTAGCCGGGCAGGACGGTCGAGATCCAGCAGACCTTCGAGAGCGACATCGAGTCGCTCATGAGCCAGCCTTTCTTGTGCCGCATGGAATCCGGTTCGGTCTTGATGCCGGCCAGCCTGAGCCGCATGAGCGAGTCCGTGGTGCGGATGTCGTCCGTACGCAATGCCGTCACGGCGAGTGAATCGGCCGTGAAGTCCAGTGTCAGGAGCGAGTCGAGTTCGCGCGTGAGGGCGTTGTTGGCCAGCGAATCGCTCTTGTGGCGCAGCGAATCCGGCTTGACAAACATGCCGCCGCGTACGATGGTGCGTCCCCCGCGGTGGAGCTGTGCCTCGGCGGGGAGCCACAACATGAGCGCTGCGAGCATCGGCAGCAGGTGTCTGAACCGGATACTTACCATATTATTTAATGCGTCCCGAAAACCGTTCGATGAACTGTTCGATATCCTTGTCGTCGCCGAACCCGATGACGATGCGCCCGCCGCCGTTCTTCGAGCGTTTGATGCTGATGTCCTGCGAGAAGAACTTTTCGAGTTGCTCCACCAGCCGCGAATAGCTTTCGGGATACTCTTCGTCCTCCATGTTTTGTGCCGCTTCGGCGGGCTGCTCGGTGAGCGTGCGCACCAGCTCCTCGGCCTGACGGACCGAAAGGCTCTTCTTGAGTATCTTCTTCAGCGTGCGAAGCTGCAGCTCCTGCGGGGCGCCGGCGATGGCCTTGGCGTGTCCCATCGAAATCAGCCCCTCCTTGAGGGCCAGCTGCACCTCGTCGGGCAGTTTCAAGAGACGCATGTAGTTTGAGATGGTCGAGCGTTTCTTGCCCACCTTTTCCGAGAGGGCGTCCTGCGTCAGGTTGCACTCGTCGATCAGGCGCTGCATTCCGAGCGCGATCTCTATGGCGTTGAGATCCTGGCGCTGGATATTCTCCACGAGGGCCATGGCGTGCAGGTTCTCGTCGTCCACCTCGCGGATATAGGCCGGGAGGCTCGTCAGGTCGGCGCGCTGCGCCGCACGCCAGCGGCGTTCGCCGCTGATGATGATATATTTCCCGTCGCCGGATTTCTTGACCGTGATGGGCTGGATGACCCCCAGCTGGCGGATCGAGTCGGCCAGTTCGTCGAGCGCCTCCTCGTCGAACTGCGTACGCGGCTGCGTGGGGTTGGGAATGATCTCCGTGATGTCGATCTCGGACATCTGGCTCATCGGCTTGAGCTTGGCGTCGACGGCGTCGGTGCCGAATATGGCGTCCAGTCCGCGCCCTAATCCCTTCGGTTGTTTCATTTCGGTATGTTATTTTCTCGGTTTGCGGTTGCGCTTGAGGAATTCCCGGGCCAGCGTGAGATAGTTCTCCGAGCCGACGGCGCCCGCGTCGTAAAGCATGACGGGCTTTCCGTGCGAGGGTGCTTCTCCCAAACGGATATTGCGCTGAATTATTGTGTCGTAGGCCAGCTGACCGAAATGTTCGCGCACCTCGTTCACGACTTGGTTGTTGAGCCTGTTGCGCATATACATCGTCAGCAGGAAACCCTCGATGTCGAGCGCCGGGTTGAGGCCGCTCTTGACCTTGCGGATGGTGTTCAGCAGCTTAGAAAGCCCTTCGAGGGCGAGGTATTCGCACTGCACGGGGATGAGCACTGTATCGGCGGCCGTGAGGATATTGACGGTGGTGTAACCCAGCGAAGGGGAGCAGTCGATGAAAATGTAGTCGAACCTTTCACGCACGGCGTCCACGATGCGCTTCATCACATGGTGGGCGTTCTCCAGTTTGGGCAGCTCGGTGTCGGCGGCCACCAGATCGATCGACGAGGGCAGCACCCATAGATTCTTCACGTCGGGGCTTTGCAGGATGACCTCTTCGGGTTTCCTGAGCCCGGCGATGCACTCGTAGATGCCTTCGAGGTTTATGTCGAAGCCCAGTCCGGAGGTGGCGTTGGCCTGCGGGTCGGCGTCGAGCAGCAGCACCTTCTTGCCCAGCAGGGCCAGCGATGCTGCGAGGTTGATGGCCGTTGTGGTCTTGCCCACGCCGCCTTTCTGATTCGCTAAAGCGATAACCTTTGCCATGTTTCAATCGGGTTTATAATCGGGCAAATTTAATGATTTAAAATGGAAATCCATAACCGTAACCGAAATTTGCTGATCTTTTCGGGAAATGGGCTGCGGCCCCGCCGGCGCAAATAAATTTGCTTTTGCCCTTGACTTGCACTATCTTTGGGCTCGGAACGAATTGATAGCAACAGCCTGTTATGACAGAAAAAAAACAAGGGGTTCCCGTGCAGGAACCCGTGCCCGCCGAAGAGCCTGCAAAGGCGGGGGACAATAATAAGATATGGCACTACAACGGAAAATTCCCCGTGGTGGTGGACTACCTGGTTTTCTTCGGCATCTTCCTGCTGGCGCAGGGCCTGGGGACTGCCGTGGCATGGCTGGCGGGGTGCAAATGGCCCGATCCGGAGCTGCTGGCCAGCCCCGACGAGGCGATAAGCACGGCGGAGCAGATCGCCGCCGGGCATTTCAATGCCATGACCTATTTCGTGTCGATGTCCGTGACGCTCGCGGGATTCCTCTTCTACCGCAGGCGAAGGCACGGCCCCACGGTCGTGGCGCGTTTCTCCCGGCGCGGGCTGAATCCCGTGCTGTTGCTCTGGGGGGTGTTCTTCATGCTCTCGACCTCGGTCGTGCTGGAGCCGTTGCTGAGCCTGATGCCCGAGGTGCCGAACGTCTACGGGCGCGGGGCGTGGGCGATCGTGACGGTCGTGGTGATGGCCCCGCTTTTCGAAGAGGTGATCTTCCGCGGCGTACTGCTCGAATCGACGCGCGTGCGGTACGGCGTGGTGGCCGCATGGCTGCTCTCGTCGGCCATCTTCGGCATCGTGCATGTCCATCCCACGGTGGTGGTGAACGCTTTTGTCATGGGCCTGGTGCTGGCCTTCATCTACCTGCGCACCGATTCGCTCTGGTCTGCGATCATACTCCATGCAATCAACAACGGCATAGCCTACCTGGCGCTGATTGCCGGACACGGTAATTCCATGCTGATCGACATGGTCGGCAGCCGGACGCTTTACGTGCTGTTTTATATTGCGGCGCTGGCTGTCTTCGCCGTTTCGGGTTACATGATGCTCGTGTCGCTGCGCCGCCTGAAGGCCGAGGAGAAAAATCGCGGCGCGGCGTAATAATCTGGGCGGAGGCTGCGTTAGTTACGAGTAAAAACAGTATCTTTGTCCTCCGGATTATGACTTTGCGAACGAAAATAGCGGTCGTGGCGGCTACATTGTTCCTGGGCGGTTGCCAGGAACTGCCCGGCTATTTTGCCAGCGATACCACGCTGGCGCGGGCGGGCGGCAGCGAACTGAAGATGCGTGATGTCGAGTCGGTAGTTCCGAAAGGGGTTACGGGCGAGGACAGCGCGGCCTTCATGAAGGTCTATATCGACCGCTGGGTGCGCAAACAACTCAAATTGCAGGAGGCCGAGATCCTTTTTTCCGCCTCGGCGGACGATATCGACAAGATGGTCGAGGAGTACCGTCAGGCGCTGCTGATCCGCAAGCTGAACCAGCTGTATGTGGACCGGAGCATCGACACGACGTTCACCGACGACGAGATTACGGCCTATTACAATGCGCACAAGGCCGATTTCCGGTTGGACCGTACATTGGTCAAGGGGCGGATCGTGCAGTTCGGCGAAGGCTATCGTCAGGCCCGGAAGCTGAAGGAGCTGATGGGGGCCAAATCCGCCGCCCAGCAGCAGGATTTCCGGGATATCTGCGAGAAAAACGACTTCACGGTGACCGATTTCCGGGAACAGTGGGTCGATTTTCCGGAGTTTCTGAGTTTCCTGCCGACCCTCAGGTCGCAGAATTACGATTCGGTGCTGTCGTCGAACGCCGTGCAGGCGATGCGAGACAGCCATTCGTACTATTATTTCCAGATCGACGCCGTGCGGCGCGAGGGCGAGCCTATTCCCCTCGAACGCCTGCGGAGTACGATCCGCCGCATCCTCTTCAACCAGCGGCAGGGCGAGATCATCCGCAGCCACGAGGAGGAACTCTATAACCGTGCGTGCGAAGGCGGGAGCATAAAGATTTTCGAAAACGAGAATACAAACGATAAAGAAAAAGAATAATGTTGAAAAAAGGTATGCTGGGGGCGGCTTTCGCCCTGCTCGTTGCTGGGGCCGGGGCGTTCGCGCAGAAACAGCAGGTGATGCTCGACAAGGTGGTCGCCGTCGTAGGGTCTTCGTCCATCCTCCATTCCGAAGTGGCGGAGTATGCCCGGCAGCTCACGGCCCAGCGCCGTGCCGAAGGATATACCTCCGACCGTGATCCGATGAACGAGGCGCTCGAGGCACTGATGACCCAGAAACTGCTCTTCAACCAGGCGCAGATCGACTCGGTGAAGATCAATGCGGGCGACATCGCCACGCATGTGGAACAGCAGATTCAGAACATGATCGAAACCGAGGGGTCGATCCCCAAACTCGAGGCCAAGCACCACATGGCCATTTTCAGCATCCGCGAGAACATGCGCCAGCGCTATGAGGAGCAGTCCTACGCCAGCTCCATGCAGAACGAGGTCGTGAGCAAGGTCGCGGTCATTCCGGGCGAGGTCGAGCGTTTCTACAAGTCGATCGACAAGGACAGCCTGCCGACCATCGCCGAGCAGTATGTCTATGCGCAGATCACCCGTTTCCCAAGTCGATCACGCAGGCCAAGCAGCGTACGCGCGAGCGTCTGCTGGACATGCGCGAACGCGTCATCACGGGCAAGGCCAAGTTCGAGAATCTGGCCCGCATGTATTCGCAGGACCCCGGAACGATGATGCGCGGCGGCGAGATGGACCCTGCGCCGCTCGCCAGTCTCGACTCTTCGTCGCCGCGGCGCTCGAAAACATGAAGCCCGGACAGATTTCGGAGGTCGTCGAATCGCAGTTCGGATTCCACATCATTCAGATGCTCGACAAGCGGGGAGTCTCTACCATTTCCGCCATATCCTGCTGCGTCCGGTCATACGATCGACGAGCTTACGGAGGGCACGCATTTTCTGGACAGCATCGCCAATCTGATCCGCAAGGATTCGATCACCTTCGAGAAGGCCGCGCTGCTCTATTCCGACGATGCGACGTCGAAGATGAACGGCGGTATCGTTTCGAACCACGACATTCTGGAGCGTTTCAGCGCTTTCGACGCCAAGCTGACCGTGACGAAGTTCCTGCGCGAGGATTTCGCCCACTTCAACGCGCTCAACGATTACAACGCGCTGGTGCGGCTGAAGCCCGGCGAGGTGTCGGAAGCTTTCCTGACCGAGGACATCATGGGCAACCAGCTGGCCAAGATCGTCAAACTGGTGGAGATCATTCCCACGCATGTCGCGTCGCTCAACGAAGACTATCTCCGCTTGGAGGAGATGGCGCTCAATGCCAAGCAGGAGCGGGTGTTCAAGGAGTGGCTGACCAAGAAGATCGACGCCATGTACGTTTACATCGCCCCCGAATTCCGCGACGGGGAGTTCGAGAATAAAAGCTGGGTGAAATAAACCGTGCGCAGGCTCTTTACCATAGCTGCCGTCGTGCTGGCTGCGGGCAGTGTGATTTTCGCCCGCAGCGGGATGCAGGCACCCGGCCAGGAGCCCGAGCCCGAGAAGAAACTCATCGACCTGAAGTCGGACAACATGGGCCCCATAGCCCCCGGCGACTCGGTGATCTTCCTGGTCGGCAATTTCGCCGCGCAGCATAACGGCGCTGTCATTACGTGCGACAGTGCCGTGCGTTATTCGGACATGCGGATCGAGTTCTTCGGCAATGTCCTCATCAACAAGAATACGACCTATATTTACGGCGACCGCGCCGAATACAACGGCGAGCTGAACGAGGCACGGGTCTATTCCGACATCGTCAAGGTCGTCGACGGCGATGCCACGCTCTATACCTACCGGTTTGTCTTCAACACGAAGGAGAATATCGGCCAGTTCGCCGACGGTGGCGTGCTGATAAACCGGGACAACCGGCTCGAATCGGTGCGCGGCTACTATTATGCCAACACCAAGGATCTCGTTTGCGTAGACCGCGTCGAGATGCGTAACGACGAATACGAACTCAAGGGCGACTCGGTGGTCTACAACATGGCCACCGACAACGCTTTTTTCTTCGAGAATACCAACATCTGGAACAAGGACGGCGACTACCTCTATGCCGACCGGGGCGCGTACGACAAGGCCGATACGCTTTACCGGGTTACGCGCAACGGTTATGTGCTGACCGAGAAACAGGAGATGTGGAGCGACAGCATCGACTATTTCCGCGCCAAAGACCATATAATTTTATGGCGCGACATTCAGATCGACGATACGGAGCACAAGGTGCTCGCCTTCGGCGATTACGGCGAATACTGGAAGGAACCGGGAAACGCGTTCCTCACGCGCCGCCCGTCGATCGTGAGCTACGACCTCTCGCAGGGCGATTCGCTTTTCATGCGCGCCGATTCGATGTTCCTGTTCACGATCAACGAAAACACCGAACGCCGGGCCGCGGAGGCTGCCGCCGCTGATTCGCTGGCCCGTTCGGCCGACTCGCTGGCGCTGTCGGGGCCCGATTCGCTGGCGCTGTCGGGGCCCTATTCGCTGGCGCATGCTGCCGGAGGAGTCGACGTTCCGGCCGATTCGCTGGGGCGTCCCCGTTCCGGCCGCAGGCCTGGGCGTAGATGCCGCCGATTCGTTGGCAACCGCCGGTTCCGCACCCGATTCATTGGCGGCCGGCGGGACGCGGATTCGCCGCATGCCACGTCGTCGCCTCTCGACGCGCCGGACCGACCCGCTCCCGCCGATTCTCTGGGCGGAGCGGCGCCTGCCGATTCGCTGGCCAATGCTGCGGATACGCTGACCGTCGCCCAGCGCAAGGCGTTGCTGAAAGAGGCGGCGAAGAGAGCCAAGGCCGAGGAAAAGGCGGCCGCCGCCAGGAAAAAGAAGAAGCTGGACGAGATAGCGGCCCGGCGCAAGGAAAATGACGGCCCGGCTGCTGGAGCAGAAGGAGCGCGAGGAAGCCCGGCTCACGGCGCGCCGCCTGAAGGCGAATCGAAGCTCAAGGCCCGTCAGGCGCGTGCGACGCGCAAAGGACGGATGATTCAGATCGATTCGACGGCCCTGCGCGAACTTGATTCGCTGATCGTGCTCAACATGGCCGAGCAGGATTCGCTGCTGAACCTGCTGGTCGATTCGCTGCTGACCGACACGGCGGCGATGGCGGTTCCGGCCGATTCGATCGACTCGCTGGCTGCGCCCGCGACAGCATATACCGTCTGCTGAAAGGGTTCCGGAACGTGAAGATCTACCGCTCGGATTTCCAGACCGTGTGCGATTCGATGACGGCGATCAGTACCGATTCGACGATCCACCTCTACATCGATCCCGTGTTGTGGAACGAGAACAACCAGATCACTTCGGACGTGATGGATATTTTCACCGAGCGGCAGCAGATCAAACGTGCCGAATTCATCGGCAGCCCGATGATGGCCAGCCAGCTCGATACGACACACTACAACCAGGTGGCGGGCAAGACTATGACCGCCTATTTCTACAACAACCAGATATACCGCAACGACGTCAACGGTAATGCCCAGACCATCTATTACATGCAGGACGGCGAGCCGCCCGAGATCACGATGATGGGCGTTATCGAGAGCGGCGACTGTTCATTCTATATCGAGGACAAGCAGGTGGTGCAGATCACCTACCGAACCGAACCGGTCTACAACTTCTATCCGATGGACGATATCCCGCCCACGCAGGATCTCTACCTGAAAGGCTTTAAATGGGAGGGGGCGCGGCGGCCCGTGCAGGCCGATGTGTTCGACCGCAGGATCCGACCTTCGCAGCGGAAGGAACGTACGCGGCTGCGTCATCCAGATTTCCCGATCATGATGCGCATCGAGGAGCATAAGAAACGCCTGATCGAACAACGCCGCTGGGCGGATCGCAACGACCAGGTCGACCCGCTCACCGTCGAGTGGATGCGCGAACTGGGATACGAGGTCGGGCAGCCGCGCGAACCGCAACGTCCCGCGCCGCAGGCTGAATGACCGGCACCGCAACTCTCCGCCGGTAATTCGGACGGTCTATGCAACCATACGGAAACCGTAACAAAAGGCGAAAAGCGAAAAACTTTTCGCCTTTTGTGTTATTTTTGCAGCCGGTTATTCGTCAGTTGGTTTTACACATGAAAAAAAGTCTGATTGCACTGGCATTCGGGACGCTTGCCCTGGGGATGTCGGAGTTCGTGATGATGGGCATCCTGCCCGATATTGCCCGCAGCCTCGGGGTTTCCATCCCCGAGGCCGGACACCTTATTTCGGCCTATGCCCTGGGCGTTTGCTTCGGGGCGCCGCTTACGGTGCTGGTAGCCCGGACGCGCCCGCTGAAACAGATACTGCTGGCGCTCACGGCTCTGATCGCCGTCGGGAACCTGTGCGCGTCGCTGGCGCCGAACTACTGGATGCTGATGGCGATGCGTTTCGTGTCCGGCCTGCCGCACGGTGCCTTTTTCGGTGTCGGGTCGATCGTCGCAGAGCGCGTCGCCGACAGGGCCGGCGGCGCCGAGGCCGTGTCGATCATGGTCGTGGGCATGACCGTCGCCAACCTCTTCGGCGTGCCGCTGGGAACCTATATCAGCGGCGTCCTGACGTGGCGCGCCACGTTCGGATCGTCGCCGTGTGGGGCCGTGGCCATGCTGCTCGTGAAATTGTGGGTTCCGGCTCTGCCCGCGCTGCCCGATATGGGGATGAAGGCAGTTCCGGTTTCTGAAAAGCGCCGCTCCGTGGCTGGTGCTGCGTCGGTGATGCTGGGCAACGGCGGCATCTTCTGCTGGTACATTACGTCAGCCCGCTGATGGTCCACCTCGGGTTTTACGGAGGACGACCTGACGCTGATTATCATGCTGGCCGGTTTCGGCATGTTCGCGGGCAATATCCTCGGCGGGCATCTCTCCGACCGTTTTACGCCCGAGAAGGTCGTGCGTTTTACGCTGGCCGCGGCCACCCTGACGCTGCTCGGGATTTTCTTCGGGGCACATGTCCCTTACCTTTCCGTCATGCTGATGACGCTCTGTACGGGGTGTCTGTTCTGTGTCTCGTCGCCCCAGCAGTTGCTGATCCTGGAGAATTCGCGTGGCGGCGAGATGCTCGGCGCAGCCCTCGTGCAGGTGGCTTTCAACCTGGGCAATGCACTGGGTGCCTATTGCGGGGGCCTGCCGATCGCCCACGGGCTGAGGTATCGTTATACGGCTCTCGCGGGCATGGGATTCGTCCTGCTCGGTTTGCTGACCGTCGTGATTTATATCCGTAAATATCCCCGCCATGCGAAGCGATAACGGTGCGGAGCTGTTTCCGGTGGTCGACGAAGCCGGGAACGTGATGGGGGCGGCGACGCGTGCCCAATGCCACGGCGGCGGAATGTTGCTGCATCCCGTGGTGCACCTGCACCTGTTCAATTCGCGGGGCGAGTTATACCTGCAACGGCGTCCCGTGTGGAAGGATATCCAGCCCGGGCGCTGGGATACGGCCGTGGGTGGGCATGTCGACTACGGCGAGACGGTGGACGACGCATTGCGGCGCGAGGTGCGCGAAGAACTCGGTGTGACGGGTTTCGTACCCGAACGCGTGGCGGTGTACGTGTTTCGCTCGGAGCGCGAGCGCGAATGGTCTATGTCCATCGTGCGGTGTACGACGGGCCGGTTGCGCCGAGCGACGAACTGGACGGCGGGCGGTTCTGGAGCCGGGCCGAGGTGCTGGAAAACCTCGGCAAGGGTGTTCACTCCGAATTTCGAAGGCGAAGCGAAACTGATTTTGAATAACCGCTTTATTTCGTATCTTTTAAACAGGGAAGCGGCTGTAAGGCAGCGGCAATGTGGCGGGGCCGGTTCGTGCCGCGTTTTGCTGATTGTGCCGCATTCGTGTTGCATCCGCGCCGTATCCGGCCGCGCTGCCGGGGAGGGCGATGTCGGCGGAACGTATGCGGATGGGTGCGGCACCGCCGTATCGCATCTTTTTGTAAAACGACGACCTCGGAATCATTTTTCACGAACAGGTCTGATTTGATAGAAATACCGTATGCAGTCTCCCTTACATTGGGCCGACGCCCTGCTCGCATGGCTCGGGCTCACTTCCGCATTGAATAACGGCTGGGATCGTTGGGTGGCTTTCGCCCTGGTAGTGCTGTCCGTCGTGCTTCTCGATTTCCTGTGCCGTACGGTGCTCGTGCGCGGGATTAGGCGCATCGTGATGCGCACCAAAGCCACGTGGGATGACGAACTGTTCAGTTCCGCCGTGTTGAGCCGGCTGTGTAATATCGTCAGCGCTATCGTGCTGGTCATCGTCCTCCCCGTAGTTTTCGATGAACAGTCGGAAGCCAGGACGATTGTCACACGACTGATACAGGTGTACATCGTCGTCACGGTCTTCCGTTTTATCAACGCCCTGCTTTATGCGGCCTTCAATATCGTCTCGGCGCGTCCTGCGTGGCAGAACAAACCGATCAACGGATTGCGCCAGACCGGGCAGGGAATCGCAGCGCTGATCTGCGGTATCCTCATCGTCTCGATCCTGATCGGCAAGTCGCCCGCCATTCTGCTCACCGGACTGGGCGCTTCGGCGGCCGTCATCATGCTGGTCTTCCGCGACAGCATCCTCGGCTTCGTCTCGGGCATCCAGCTTTCGGCGAACGACATGCTCAAGGTCGGGGACTGGATTTCGGTTCCCAAATACGGTGCGGACGGTTCGGTGATCGAGGTGTCGCTCACGACCGTCAAAGTGCAGAACTGGGACAATACGATCGTTACGCTGCCGCCCTACCTGCTGGTGAGCGATTCGTTCCAAAACTGGCGCGGAATGCAGGCGTCGGGCGGCCGCCGCGTGAAGCGTTCGGTGAACCTGGACATGACGAGCGTGAAATTCTGTACGCCGGACATGCTGGGCCGGTACCGCAACATAGACATCATCCGCGAATATATCGACCAGACTGAGCAGCGGGTTGAGGAATACAATGCCGCGCATGGCATCCGCCCCGGTGAACGCAAGATCAACGGCCTGCACCAGACCAACCTCGGGGTGTTTCGTGCCTATCTGGAACGATACCTGCGCGATGAGGTGCCTGTCAACAAGGGGATGACCCTGATGGTGCGCCAGCTGCAACCGACGGAGACGGGATTGCCGATGGAACTCTATTTCTTTACGGATACGGTGGTGTGGGTGGATTACGAGCGCATCCAGTCGGATGTCTTCGACCATGTGCTGGCCGTAATCCCCGAGTTCGACCTGCGGTTGTTCCAGAATCCGTCGGGAAGCGATATCGAGGCGCTGCGCTATCAGAGGCCGG
>JBKSUH010000044.1:0-14337 GCA_047233565.1 Alistipes sp. | reverse complement strand
GAACAGCTCGACCGTCCGGTTCTGGGAATACCGTCCGATAATATGCCGCAGCGTCTGGTAGCCGGCCGCCGTATTGTGTTTCTGCATGGAGTCCCTGAAATAGGCGATGCGTTCTTCGAACAGGTCGTCCAGCGTTTTGCGCGACGGCGGTTTCCGCCCCGAAGCCTCGAGCAGGCTCTGCACCGAATAGGCCATGCCCTGCCGTTCGTAATCCAGCACCTTGTTTTTCAGGCACATCAGTTCCGATTCGATAAGGGCGTTCATATTCATCGAAAGGGGATGGCGTCCGCGTACTTCCTGTTTCGCCGTATTCCAGAGTTTTGCGGGGCAGGAGAGCCCCGTACTCTTGTATTTACGTTTGCCGTTGTAACAGACCCGGATCATGACGGGGTGTTCGCCGTTGGCAAGGGTCTTGGAGGTGTAAAGGAGCGCGGTAATGGTAGCTTTTGCAATTTTCATCTTTTTTCCGGTTTACGCTATGGTTTACAAATTAAGGGGCGGAAAAAGCCCCGTTGCCCCGGCAACATATGTCCTATGCGATTGATATGCAATAATAAATCCGGCCTTATTCCCCGTCGGGAAAAGGCACAAGAAAAATCCCTCTTCGGGAGAGGGATTCATCCTGTGGCCGCGCATGCCGATCAGCCTTTGCGCTTGTAGCGCGAGGGGCTTGTGCCGGTATGCTGCTTGAAGTATTTGCCGAAGAACGACTGGGTCGAGAAATTGAGGTGGTAAGCGATTTCCTGGATACTCATTCCCGAGTATTTCAGCAACGCTTTGGCCTCGAGGATCACCGACTCGTCGATCCAGCGCGCAGCAGTTTTCCCGCTGACTTCCTTGACGACCGATGAAAGGTATTTAGGCGTGATATTCAACTGTTTGGCATAGAAACTCACGTTGCGTTCCCGCTTGTTGTACTGTTGTAACAGGGACATGAATTCGTCGAAAAGTACTTCGCAGCGCCCCTGTTTGATTCCGCCGGGCTGCTCGCGCTGGTTAATCTCGGTGATGATGTAGAACGCCGTGGTAAAGAGCGTGCGGATGATCTCGTGGCGGTAACGCTCCTTGTCGCTGCGCAGCATGGTTTTGATCAGTTGGAACAACTGGCGTATCTCATCCACGTCCTGCGGCGCGACTTCCAGCACGGGGGCTTTCCCGAAGCGCATGTAGACCGGCAGCGAGGTAGAAAGGTCTATCTGGATTTCGTTGACGAACGACTTGGAGAAGGCGAGGAAATAGGCTGCGGCGTTCGCCGAACATTTCACCGTGCGGATGATGCTGTCGGGATTGAAAAAGACGATCGTATTGGGTTTGACACTGTAATTCTGCATGTCGATCGACACGGTCGCCTCGCCTGTCATCATGATGATGGCCGAAAAACCGTCGATCGAAGCCGGGTACTCGGCCGTCGTATTGTTCTGTGCAGAAAGCGTTGTGATTACCAGGTCGTCGGAGAGATAGAACACATCGTTCATCTCCTTTTTGATACGGGAGATCGAAACCTTACGCAAGTTCTCCCTTCCGCTCTCCCTTATCGCCTTTGCCGTTTTGATAGTATCCGCCATATCGTCGTGGTATTTCGGACAAATGTAACATTTTTCATACGCAAATGCAATATCTCGTGCAAAAAACAAAGGAAACGCAATGTCCGCGGCCGGATTTTGTCCCGCCTTTATTTCCCCTCCTCGCGGGGGCACATCACACGCAGGCCGCCGGCGATACACTCGATATGCAGCGGAAATTCGGCACCCTTCTGGCCGTCGACGTCCGTAGGTTCGTTGAGTGTCGAGACGATATCCAGAGCCCGGGCCCGCAAGTGGCGGACTATCTTGGGGTTTCCGCCCAACAGGTAGCGTCCCATGGCCAGCGTCGAACGCAGGAAATTCTTCTTTTCGAGCATCAGGCAGTCGAACAGGCCGTCCTTGATCGACGACCGGCGCGCAAGGCGGAATCCCCCGGCGGTTTCGCCGTTGAAAACCAGCACCATGAGCGAATTGAAATCGAACGCCTCGCCGTCGGCCACCACTTTGAGCGGCACGGCGTGCATCGCGCGCAGCTCCTTGACGCCCTCGATCAGATAGGCCAGTTTGCCGATCTTGTGCTTGCGCTGGTCGGGCGTGCGCTGCGAGGTGGTCGTGAAGATGCCGAAGCTGAAGATATTGACGAAATAGAGTCCGTTGACGCATCCGCAGTCCACGCGGTCCACCGCGCCGGAGGCGATCTGCCGCGCCGCTTCGAGCGGCTGGTGCGACATGCCCAGCGCACCCGCGAAGTCGTTGGCTGTACCGGCGGGAATCACTCCGAGCGGGATATCCAGCCCCTTGCTTTTCATGGAGTTGACCACATAGTTGACCGTGCCGTCGCCGCCGGCCACGACCATCAGATCGATCTGCTCGTTGCCGTCGAAGGGATTGGCTTCGAAGTCGATCGGCTGCGGGGTAATCTCGTAGCCGTAAGCCCGGAATACGGTGCAGATGCTATCGGTACAGTGGCCGATCTTGCACTTGCCGGATTGGGTGTTGTAGAGGAAAACTGCGCTTTTCATAAATCGGTTATTGCATGATTGCCGCCTTCATGGCGGGCGAAACATACTCTTCATAGCCATCCGCGCCGTCGGCGAGGATGAAATAGACCTTCATCCGGGGCATGGACTTCGCCGCGGCCAGCGCATCGTCGGCCCCCATCGCCAGGAACATGGTTCCCAGAGCGTCGGCCTCGGCGCAGGTCGGAGCCGCGACCGTCACCGACAGCAGGCGCGAAACGGCGCTGCGCCCCGTGCGGGGGTCGATCGTGTGGGCGATCTTGTTGCCTCCCCGTCGAGTAGAACGGCGGTAGTTGCCCGAGGTGGCCAGCCCGCCGCCGGTCATCTGAATGCGTTTCTGGAGGTATTCGCCGTCCGACATGTTGCCGTCGAAGGCGTTTCGACGCCGATGCGCCACGCCCGGCCCTGCCGGTTGACGCCCTTGCAGCGGACTTCGCCGCCGATGTCGACGATGTAGTTCCTGGCGCCGAACGATTCGACGAGCTGCGCGAGCAGGTCGACGGTATATCCTTTGGCGATCGAATTGAAATCCAGCTGCACACGGGGATCGTCCTTTATCAGGCGGCCGTTTTCGATGCGCACCTTTTGACGGCCCACGAACGCAAGGATCGAATCGACGTTCGGGTTCTCCTGCGCCTCTTTCCCGGCGAAGCCCCACGCCTCGACGAGCGGTTTGACGGTCACGTCGTAACGGCCGTCGCTCAGCGAGCTGATGCTGTCGGCCAGGCGGAGGTTGAAGGCGATATGGCGGTCGACGCTGTCGGTCTGGTTGCGGTTCAGGCGGCTCAGCAGCGACGCCGGGTCGAAGATCGACATCGAGGCCTTGGCTTCGCGGTCGAGTTCCATCACGGCGGCGTAGAGCTCCTGCGGGAGACGCCCTGCACGTCGGCCGTAATATGCAGTGTTGTGCCGAGCATCACGCCGTCCACGGCGGTATAGGAGGAGGCGCCCCCGCATCCCCAGAGGGCGGCCGCGGACACCGCAATCCAGACTTTCCGAATCAGCTTTTTGCCATAATGTTCTCTTGTCAGCCGCAAAAATAGCATTTTCCGGGAGATTCGGGAAATTTCCGCCGAAAAGATTGCTCCGCGGCGTGCGGCGCAAGCGTAACGGCCGTTGCGGCCGATGCGTTTGCCACACCGGCCTGAGCGCCGGACGAATGTTTCCGGGATCGGATCCGGCTTTGTAAACGACTGGAAAACAGCGACGCCACGGCTCCGTGCGAGCCTCTCCCGGCACCCGGAGAATAGCATCTACGAACGATTTTTACGTTTTTCGGTCCGAAGACAATAATTTTTTGATTTTTAATACTTAATTGTCAATTATTTCGTAACTTTGCCGGACGCTCTGGCGTTATCCACGGTAAGGGGGATGCGTCGTAGAGTGGAATTTAAATAAACTTTCAAAAATGGCTTATTTAACAGCAGAGAAAAAGCAGGAGCTTTTCGGCCAGTACGGCAAGTCTAACACCGACACGGGTTCGCCCGAGAGCCAGATCGCGTTGTTTTCGTACCGTATCAGCCACCTTACAGAACACCTCAAGAGCAACAAACACGACTTCGGAACCCAGCGCGCACTGCTGCGCCTGGTCGGTAAGCGCCGCGCGTTGCTGGAGTATCTGAAAGAGGTCGACATCGAGCGCTACCGCGCCATCGTCAAGACGCTCAACCTCCGCCGATAATCCGCGAGGGAGAAATGAGGGCAATTCCCAACGAGGGGTTGCCTTCATTTTCGTAAAGGACAACGATTCGAAAAACATTATAGGTTTAGATTTTTATGGAAGAAAAGAAGCTGTACAACGCAGTCCGCAAGATCATCACGCTGGCCGACGGACGCCAGATCGAGATCGAAACGGGCAAACTGGCCAAGCAGGCCGACGGCTCCGTGGTAGTCAAGATGGGAGATACGATGCTCCTGGGTACCGTGGTGGCCGCCAAGGACGCAAAACCCGACACCGATTTCATGCCCCTCCAGGTGGAGTACAAAGAGAAGTACGCCGCCTGCGGACGCTACCCCGGAGGCTTCATGAAGCGCGAAGGCAAGGCCAACGACAGCGAAGTGCTCGTCGCGCGCCTGATCGACCGAGCCCTCCGCCCCCTGTTCCCCGCAGATTACCACGCCGAGGTTTACGTAACGGTGAACCTCATCTCGGCGGATAAGGATATTCAGCCCGACGCGCTGGCCGGTCTGGCCGCCTCGGCGGCGCTGGCCGTATCGGACATTCCCTTCGGCGGCCCCATCTCGGAGGTCCGCGTCGTACGCCGCACGGCGAATACGCCATCAACCCCACCTATTCGGAGATGCCCGAATGCGACCTGGACATCATGGTCGGCGGTACGATCGACAACATCCTGATGGTCGAGGGCGAGATGAAGGAGGTTTCGGAAGAGGTGATGCTCGGCGCCATCAAGTTCGCGCACGAGGAGATCAAGAAGCACTGCGCCGTACAGATCGAGCTGTCGAAGGAGCTGGGCAAGGACGTGAAACGCACCTACTGCCACGAGGTCAACGACGAAGAACTGCGTCAGACGATCATCAGAGAGCTTTACGACAAGGCCTACGCCATCGCCACGAGCGGCACGATGAAGCACGAGCGCGAAGACAAGTTCAACGCGCTCGAAGCCGAGTTCGCAGCCCGCTATTCGGAAGAAGAGCTGATCGAGAAGGCGCCGCTGATCCACAAATATTTCCACGACGACGTGCAGAAGAAGGCCATGCGCAACATGATCCTCGACGAAGGCGTCCGTCTCGACGGCCGCAAGACCGATGAGATCCGTCCGATAAGGTGCGAGGTGGGCTACCTGCCCGCAGCCCACGGCTCGGCGATCTTCACGCGCGGTGAAACGCAGTCGCTGACCAGCGTTACGCTCGGTACGAAACTCGACGAAAAAGTCAAGGACGAAGTGCTGGTACAGGGTACCGAGCAGTTCGTGCTGCACTATAACTTCCCGCCCTTCTCGACGGGCGAGGCCAAGGCCGCACGCGGCCTGAGCCGCCGCGAGATCGGCCACGGCCACCTGGCATGGCGTGCCCTGAAACCGATGGTTCCGCTGGGTGAGGAGAACCCCTACGCCGTGCGTATCGTATCGGACATCCTCGAGTCGAACGGTTCGTCGTCGATGGCTACCGTCTGCGCCGGCACGCTGGCCCTGATGGACGCCGGTGTGAAACTCAAAAAGCCCGTCTCGGGTATCGCCATGGGGCTGATTTCCGATTCGCAGAGCGGCAAGTGGGCCGTGCTGTCGGACATCCTGGGCGACGAAGACCACCTGGGCGACATGGACTTCAAGGTGACGGGTACCAAGGACGGTATCACCGCCACGCAGATGGATATCAAGGTCGACGGCCTCTCGTACGAGGTGCTGGCCGCAGCGCTGGAGCAGGCCCGCAAGGGACGCCTGCACATCCTCGGCAAACTCACCGAGTGCATCGCCGAACCGCGCGAGGACTACAAGCCTTTCGTACCGCGCATCGTACAGATCACTATCCCGCAGGATATGATTGGTGCCGTGATCGGCCCCGGCGGCAAGGTCATCCAGGACATCCAGAAGACCACGGGTACGACCATCACGATCACCGAGGTCGACAATAAGGGTATCGTGGACATCTTCGGCCAGGACAAGACCGCACTCGACGGCGCGCTGAACCGCATCAAGGCCATCGTTGCGATCCCGGAGATCGGCGAGACGTACCACGGCAAGATCCGTTCGATCGTCACCTTCGGTGCGTTCGTCGAGATCATGCCCGGCAAGGACGCCCTGCTCCACATCTCGGAAATCGACTACAAGCGCTTCGAGACCATGGAGGAGACCGGCCTGAAAGAGGGCGATGAGATCGACGTGAAGCTGATCGGTATGGATCCGAAGACCAACAAGCTCAAATTGTCGCGCAAGGTGCTGCTGCCCAAGCCCGAGGGTTATGTGGAGCGGGAGCGTCGTCCGCGTGGCGAGCGTCCCGAGCGCGGCGAACGCCGCGAGCGCCGCGACCGTCCCGGACGCAAAGAGGTAAACAGACTGTCAATGTGCTTATTTCGGACGAAAAAGTATCGAAATAACGTCGAAATATTGCACATTTACCAAGAGTTTTCTATATTTGCGTTGTTCAGCGGGTTGAATTCCGAAATCCGGACGCCCAAACGGCGTCTTGCGAATCGGAACTTCCGCGAAAGAAACAGGAAAAAGGCAAACATTTAAATAAACACATTAATTTTACGATTATGAAAAATCTAATGAAATTGAGCGTTGTACTCGTTGCTGCCGCACTGGCATTCTCGAGTTGTAATTGCTTCAAGAAGATGGCTAAGAACCGGGACGACATCAACCTGACGGTTACCCCCGAGATTCTGACGCTGAACAACGGTATCGTTGCCGCTGACATCAATGTTACGTTCCCGGTTAAGTATTTCAACGCGAAAGCCGTTATCAAAGTAACTCCCGTGATCGTATTCGACGGTGGCGAGGTTGCCGGTGCCGCCAAATATCTCCAGGGTTCGAAAGTCGACGAGAACTACACGGTCATCGACAAGAAGAACGGAGGCAATTTCACGCAGCACGTAGAGTTCCCCTACGATCCCCGTATGGACAAGTGCGCCCTGCAGCTCCGCGCCGAGATCAAGTGCCCGGGCGGCAAGTGCAAGGAATTCACGCTCGTGAACCTGAACACCGGCGCCATCCCGACCAAGGAGCAGGCTGCCGTGCTGGCCGGTAACGACGAGGCTGCCAAGGCCGCTCTGGCCAAGGAATTCGGCCTGACCGTAGCTTACGGCCTGAACACGCTCCAGAAGGATCTGAAATACTCCGACCTGATGGCTCCGATGGCCAACAACTACAAGAAGGTGACCACCGTCGTCGACAAGACCGATCTGCTCTATGCGATCAACTCTTCGGTCGTAACCAAGAAGAACGAGAAGAAAGCCAACCTCGACGCGTTCAAGGCTGACGTAGATGCCAAACTGCAGAACGACCGTGCTACGCAGAACATCGCCGTGAAGGGTTATGCTTCGCCCGATGGCCCCGTGAAATTCAACGACAAACTGTCGAAGTCGCGCAGCGAGTCCGGTAAGAAAGTCGTTGCCAAGCTGCTGAAGGATTCGGGCCTGGACATCGACGCTGCCGCTTACGGTGAGGACTGGGACGGTTTCAAGGAACTGGTCGAGAAGTCGAACATCAAGGACAAGAACCTCATTCTCCAGGTGCTGAGCCTCTACAACTCGCCCGCAGAGCGTGAGAGCGAAATCAAGAACATGTCTTCGGTATTCAACGAACTCAAAGAGGAGGTTCTTCCCGAACTGCGTCGCTCGCAGATCGTCAACAGCACCGACATCCAGGGCAAGACCGACGCCGAGATCATGGCTGCGTTCCGCAACGGCCAGGAGCTGACCGTGGAGGAGTACCTCTATGCTGCCGAGACGCTGGCCAACGGTACCGAGGAGCAGGTTGCCATCCTGACCGCCGCTTCAAAGAAATACAACGACGCCCGCGTTTACAACAACCTGGGTATCGCACAGGCCAAGGCAGGCGACAAGGCTGCTGCGCTCAAATCGTTCGAGAAGGCTGCCAAGATGGATTCGTCGAGGAGATCAGCAAGAACCTCGCTCGCCAATCTGGCTAACGGCAACACTGCCGAGGCCAAGAAGTACGCTCGGGCTGCCGACGCTCAGGCCAAGGCCGCTATCGCTGCTGCCGAGGTGATTACAAGGTGCCGCCAAGAACCTCGAGGTTACAACGAGCTGTCGCTCGGTTATGAACGACTGCGGCGCCAAGAAGGCTATCGCCAAGGACAACTCGGCTGACGCAGACTACCTGCGCGCAGTGATCGCCGCTAAAGAGGCGACCTGAAGACCGCTGAGGCCCAGCTGAAGAGCGCCGTTTCGAAGAACCCGAAACTGGCCCAGAAGGCGCCAACGACATCAACCTGAAGGCGCTGAACAAATAATCGCCTCATAAGGAAAAGAGGTCTGGCCAGGTTCAGGCCTTTTTTTGCAGGATACCGGGAAAATATTTGCAGGCCGAAGATAGCGGGTGTGAATATTTTTTCCTAATTTTGTAAAAACAGCGATTATTATGGAATACGCCAACCATCTGAACGAATATGCTCCCGCGTGGAGCGCAGCCCAGGTAGAGCAGGAGGTCGCCCGGATCCGCGAAGCCGCGAAACGCAACCACAATACCGACGTGTACAAAATGTGCTACTCGGCTATCGACCTCACGACCCTGTCGTGCAATGACTCGGTGACTTCGGTCACGGAGTTTGCCCGCAAGGCTGCCGAGTTCTACCAGAAATATCCCCATATCCCCAATGTCGCTTCGATCTGTATCTATCCGGCATTCGTCGAGACCGTGGGACTGGCCGTCGATGGCACTCCGATGCGCATTACGAGTGTGGGCGGCGGGTTCCCTGCAGCCCAGACCTTCCTCGAAGTGAAGGCCCTCGAAGTGGCGATGGCCGTGGAGAACGGCGCCGATGAAATCGACATCGTGCTCAACGTGGGGCGCATGCTCACGGGCGAATACGACGAGGCGGCCAACGAGGTGGAGGTGATCCGCACGGAGATGGACGACGATGTGGTGCTGAAGGTGATCATCGAGTCGGGAGCGCTGAAAACCCCGAGCTGATCCGCAAGCGTCGCTGCTGTCGATGCTGGCGGGGCCGATTTCGTGAAGACCTCGACGGGCAAGATCGACGTGGCCGCAACGCCCGAGGCCGCCGTGGTGATGTGCCAGGCGATCCGGGACTACTACGACAAAACGGGCCGCAAGGTCGGCTTCAAGGCCGCAGGCGGGGTCCGCACGGCCGAGACGCCGCGCTCTACTACACGATCGTCGAGGAGATACTCGGCAAAGAGTGGCTCACGACGGAGTTGTTCCGCATCGGGCCTCTTCGGCCGCGAACAACATTCTTTCGGCCATCGAAGGCTCCGGAGGTCAAATACTTCTAACCGGCGCGAAACCGGCTGGCGGAGATCTGCGGAACCCTTTCTCTCGGACCGCCCCGTCCTGACGCACGAAAAACGGCGGCCCTTGCGGGGCCGCCGTTTCATACATACCGATCCCGGCTTACGGAAGCGAATCCGTAATTTCGATGCTCAACGAATCGACCGTCCCGCAGCCGGAGCGTCCTTGGCCGGGACGCCTTCGGCCGGAACGTCGAGTTCGGCGGGCGAGATCAGTGCGGAGGAGTTCGCGCGGCCGGCTCGACGCCGTTCAACAATTCATCGCGCCGCACCATCGACTGGAAGTTGTCGCGCCGGATGGCCGCAACGACGATAATGACGACTACCGCCACGGCCACGATAATACCGATGAGTTTTTTAATCATTTTTCTGTGTATCGTTTAATATCCCGATGGCACGCACCACCACGTTGTCGACGGGATAGATGTTGGCGTAGAAGCCATTGTCCTCCAGCGCCGTGTTGCGGCCGATATAAGCCCTCAGCTGGGCCTCGATCAGCTTTCGCGAGCGGGCGATGTCCCGGTAATCGGGAGCGACGCCCTTGCGTGCCGCATAGCGGATGAAATCCTCCACGAGGCCCTTGTCGCTGTCCAGCAACGCCTGGAGTTCGGGGATCGTCCTGACCTTGTTCAGAGCTTCGCGGTGACGGTCGGCATATTCGATCGTATAGCGGTAGAGGATGTTGCGCCCCGCCACCTCGACAAAATATTTCGTTACGTCGGTCGTATCGGCCGGCACGAAGACGTCGGGCATGATACCCCCGCCGCCGTAGACCACCTTCCCGCCCGGAGTCACCCGTTTGAGCGAATCCGCGAAGTGGATGCTGTCGGCCGAGAAGAACTCGTTGTTCTTATACCGGTTCCAGATGTCCTCTTCGTAACTTTCGTCGTCGCCGATCGTATAGGGTTTCTGGATCGAACGGCCCGTAGGCGTGTAGTAACGCGCCGTAGTAAGCCGCAATGCCGATCCGTCGCTGTATGGGATCTGACGCTGGACGAGTCCCTTGCCGAACGAACGGCGTCCAACAATCGTACCACGGTCGTTATCCTGCAATGCCCCGGCGAGGATCTCGCTCGACGACGCGCTGCCCTCGTCGATCAGCACCACTACGTCCATATCCTGCGCGGCGCCCGTGCCGTCGGCGTATTCGCGCAGCTGTTTGTGCTGGCGGTCTTCCGTGTAAACGATCAGCTGGTCTTTGTGCAGGAATTCGTTGGCGACCATGATGGCCTGGTCGAGGTAGCCGCCCGAGTTGCCCCTCAGGTCGAAGATAAGTTTGGTGGCGCCCTGCGCACGCAACGTGTCCAGCGATGCCTGCATCTCGTCGAAGGTCGTCCGTGCGAACTGTCCCAGCTTGATGTAACCGATGCCGTCGGCAATGCAGAACGCCGATTCTACGCTTTTGATCGGAATCTTGTCGCGAACGACGTCGACGCCCACCAGCTCGCCGATTCCCTGCCGTCCGAGTCCGAGGTGTACGGTCGTGCCGCGCGGGCCGCGCAGTTTCTTCACCACGTCGCGCTGCGGGATTTTCTGCCCCGCGACGAGCGTGTCGTTGATCTCGATGATACGGTCGCCGGCCTTGATCCCGGCCTTGTCGCTTGGGCCCTGCGGGATGACGTTCAGCACGATCACCGTGTCGGTCGCCATGTTGAAGACCACGCCGATGCCGTCGAATTCGCCTTCGAGCGGTTCGTTGATCTCCTGCATCTCCGATGCCGGAATATAGACCGAGTGGGGATCGAGCTCCTTGACCAGCAGCGGGATGACGTGCTCGGCAAGCGAATCCATCGCCACCGAATCGACATATTGATTCTCGATCAGCGAAAGCGTATAGGTTAACTTGTTGGTGGGCAGTGCCATCTGGCGGAGCATGCCCTTGATCTCCGAAGTGGTGCTGTTGCGGCCCATGTACTGCCCCAGCAGCAGCCCCAACACAACACCCGCTGCCAGCAGCAGCGGGAAGAGGACGGTGTATTTCGAGTTCTTATACATTTGCGTGTCATACGCCGGCCGGCGGCCGGACTATTTTTGCGGTTTTTCCTTGTTCTTGAACGTATACGTCAGGCCGACGCTCAGCAGCGTGCGGGTCTGCACGTCGAGGTTCTGCGCCCGGTTGTAGTAAAGCTGGAAACTTAACGACGTGGAGAGGTATTTTGTTGCCTGGATGTCGATCGTATTTTCCCAGCGTACGATCGGGTGGATCGGCAGGCGGGGCTTGGTCTTGATGTCGCTGCCCTTCTCTACCCAGTCGTCATATGCAATCCGGTATTCGGAATAGTCGCTGATCTTGTTCTTCTGACCGATGTCCGTGATCCAGCCGTAGAAGGAGTAGAGCGTCGTGCGGTAGCGCAGGAAACCGGTCTTGCCGAACGTGCGGTCGAAGTCGATCTGGATCGACGAACCGCCTTCGTATTTGGACGTCTTGTCGGGGTCTTCGATACCGTAGTTGTATGCCGGCTTTATCTCAGTCACTGTCTTTTGCCTTCACTGTCTACTCTTTCTTCCACCTGCCGTCTGCGGATCCAGTCGTTTTCGGCAAAGGTGGCGTTCAAGGCGATCGGCGAGAGGTTGATCACGATCGGGAATTTGGGTTTGGGGCTTTTGTAGGTGAGACCGAGCGAGAGGTCGAGGTAGCCCGGGGTCATGAATTTGCTCTTGAGGTGCTCCTCCTTTTGTTCCGTACGCGATTTGTACCCGTTGACGAACTGGCTGCGGAAATTCAGGATCGAACCGTACGACCAGTTGTCGGACATCTTGAACGACGGGGCGACGGAAATCACGAATTCGTCCTGGTTTTTGAACCAGATACCCTCGCTGTCGGTGTATTCGTTGCCTTCGTCATCTTTCTGGGTCGTTTCGACCTTCATGCGGTTGTAGCCGAGCTTGGCATTGAACTTGGTTTCGAGCGTGAAGAGGTTCTTCGTGAAGATATGGCGCAGGCCGAAAACCGCCGTAAGCGCGATGGAGTTGTCACCGCCCGACACCGAGATCCAAGGGTCGTTGTACGAGTAAGCGCGCCTGCACCCGCTGTTGAATTCGAGGTAGTTGCGCTCCTTGCGGATCGCGGCGCGCTCGGCCTTGTAACGGGCGCGGCTGAAATATCCACATCGACGGAGGTGGATTTCAGTTTGTCCTGGAAGGTCACTTTGTCCTCTTTGGCATCGACTTCGTCGATGGATATTTGTGCGAACGCGGGGTTGCCGGCCAAAAGGGCGGGAATGAGCCCGAAAAGCAGGTAAAAATATTTCATAGTGAAGCGATTATAATTGCAAATTCAATATGCAAATTTATGAAATTATTTACAAAATCCTTAACTTTGTCTTAAGTTAATACAGAGACAATCATATGAAATATATCGGAGCACACGTAAGTGCTGCGGGAGGTGTGGAAAACGCGCCCGCCAATGCACACGGGATCGGGGCCACGGGCTTCGCCCTTTTCACGAAGAACCAGCGCCAGTGGGTGGCCGCGCCGCTCACCGCAGCGCAGATCGACGCCTTCCGCACGGCCTGCGACCATACGGGTATACACCCGCGCAGATCCTGCCCCACGACTCGTACCTGATTAACCTCGGGCATCCCGAACGGGAGGCTCTGGAGAAGTCGCGCGCAGCCTTCCTCGACGAGATGCAGCGCTGCGAAGCGCTGGGGCTCGACCGGCTGAACTTCCACCCCGGCAGCCACCTGCAAAAGATTTCGCCCGAACGGTCGCTCGACCTGATCGCCGAGTCGATCAATATCGCGCTGGACAAGACCCGCGGCGTGACGGCCGTGATCGAAAACACGGCCGGACAGGGTTCGAACCTCGGGTTTGCCTTCGAACACCTGGCCTACCTGATCGAGCGGGTCGAAGACAAATCGCGCGTGGGGGTCTGCATCGACACCTGCCATGCCTTTGCCGCCGGATACGACCTGCGGACGGCGGAGGCCTGCGACAAAACCTTTGCGGAGCTGGAACGCGTGGTCGGGTTCGAATACCTGAAAGGCATGCACCTGAACGACGCCATGAAAATCCTGGGCAGCCATGTCGACCGCCACACGCCGCTGGGCGAGGGGATGATCGGCATGGAATGTTTCCGCTATATCATGCAGGACGCGCGTTTCGACGGCATTCCGCTGATCCTTGAAACCCCCGACGAGCAGCGCTGGCCGGAGGAGATCGCCCTGCTCAAGTCATTGGCCGAAGAATAGGAAACCATTGACTCCGCAGCCGGAGCAGGCACGGCGATGCGGAAAATTACGGCCGGCATGCGCCGTCGTCGGAAAATAGTTGCCGCATATGTTTAATTGCGGGTAATCGCGGCCGGGAGATTCCGGCGTAATACGAAAAAAGAGGGTTTCCGACCCTCTTTTTCGTTTGGCCGCCCGGCCTATCCCAATTCGTCGAGGCATTTGAGGATCAGTGCCGCGCTTCCGCGGATCTCCTCCTCCGAGATCGTCAGCGGCGGCGAGATGCGGAACGCCGTGTCACAGAACAGAAACCAGTCGCTCAGGATCCCCGCCTGCTTGAACAGTTCCATGATGCGGTAGAGTTTCTGCGGTTCGCCCAATTCGACCGCCAGCAACAGTCCGCTGCGGCGGATTTCACGCACGGCGGGATGGTTGCCGAGCAGTTGTGCGTAGAGTGTGCCCTTCGCCTCGACCCCTTCGACGACCTTGTTGTCGAGCAGGTAATTCAATGCCGCGAGCCCGGCTGCGCAGCATACCGGATGCCCGCCGAAGGTGGTGATATGCCCCAGCACGGGGTTTTCCTGCAGGGTCTGCATAATCTCCGGCCTCGAGGCGAACGCTCCCAGCGGCATGCCGCCCCCGAATGCCTTGGCCAGGCACACGATGTCGGG
>JBKSUH010000043.1:0-14347 GCA_047233565.1 Alistipes sp. | reverse complement strand
CGGTACCACCCAATATTCACGCTCAAAATCAAAACCATGACACTCAACGAATACCAGCAGCACGCACTCGAAACGGCAATCTATCCCGAAAATCGTCGCATCATCTACCCCACGCTCGGGCTTACGGGCGAGGCGGGCGAAGTGGCCGACAAGGTCAAAAAGGTCATCCGCGACGCCCACGAGGAGTTCTCGGACGAAAAGCGGCTGGAGATCGTCAAGGAGATCGGCGACGTATTGTGGTACTGCGCGACGCTCGCCCGCGACCTGGGGTACGAACTGGACGACGTGGCGCAGATGAACGTCGACAAACTCCGCTCGCGCATGCAACGCCACATCATCTCGGGCAGCGGCGACAACCGCTAAGGACATGGAAGATTATATCTTACGGGAGATCAACAGGATCGGGGAGCTGATCGCCGCCCTGATGGCCAAAATCGGGCTGATGAGACAATCGGCCTCCCCGGAGCAGATACGGACGACGGCCAAGACGGAGCTGGCCGAGAAACTGGACATCGACATCGACACGTTGCTGGATGAGGCGGATTTCATCGGCCGGCTTACGGACGAATACGGGTTCGGCGACCAGGAACTGGACAAGTTCGCCGAACTGCTCTTCGACATGGTGGCTGCATCGGAGCAGCACGCGGAACGGCTGCGCCTCGCGGCTGCCGTCGGCGCGATATACAGTTATCTCGACGCAAAGAAAGCCCCGGCGTCGCTGAACCGCTACTACATTCTCAAAGACCTGGACAAGTACATCAAAGAACCTCAATAAATGGAACAGGAAAAACAACTTACGTCATTGCCCGAGAACGCTTACCGGGAACTCAAACCGGGCGAAGAGTACACGCCCATCATGCCCGCCTCGTCGTCGCCCAGGGAGGTGACGCCCTACTCGGTCACGATGGGTATCGTCATGGCCATCGTCTTCTCGGCCGCCGCGGCCTTCCTCGGCCTGAAGGTCGGGCAGGTATTCGAAGCGGCGATCCCGATCGCCATCATCGCCGTCGGCATGGGCAACGTGATGGGTAAGAAGAACATGCTGGGACAGAACGTCATTATCCAGTCGATCGGCGCCTCGTCGGGCGTGATCGTCGCGGGTGCCATCTTCACCCTCCCGGCGCTCTACATCCTCGGGCTCGACGCGGCATTTTACCAGGTGTTCCTCTCGTCGCTCTTCGGCGGGCTGCTGGGAATCGTGCTGCTGATCCCGTTCCGCAAATATTTCGTCAAGGAGATGCACGGGAAATACCCCTTCCCCGAGGCTACGGCCACGACCGAGGTGCTGATCTCGGGCGAGAAGGGCGGCAACCAGGCCAAACTGCTGGCCGTGGCAGGTCTCATAGGCGGCCTCTACGACTTCGCGGTAGGCACGTTCGGCATGTGGACGGAGTCGGTATCGACGCGCATCTGCGCGTGGGGACAGGTGGCAGCCGACAAGTTCAAGGTGGTATTCTCGCTCAACACGTCGGCCGCCGTATTGGGCCTGGGCTACATCATCGGATTGAAATACGCCATGATCATCACGGCGGGTTCGTGCCTGGTGTGGTTCCTCGTCGTACCGCTCGTCGGGTCGCTGGCCGACACGATCGACCCGGCGGCCATGGCCTCGCTGCTGGGCGTGACGCGCGCCGACATCCTCGCCGACCCCGCCAGCATCTTCACGGCAGAAAACCTCTTCGCCTTCATCGGCAAGCCGCTGGGCATCGGCGGTATCGCCATGGCGGGCATTATCGGCATCGTCAAACAGTCGAAGATCATCCGTCAGGCCGTAGGGCTGGCCGTTTCGAGTTGGGGGGCAACAAAGCCCAAGCCGCCGCTACCGAACGCACGCAGCGACCGACGATGAAGCGCATCCTCACGATCCTGATCGCCACGCTCGTCTCGATCTTCGTCTTCTTCCACTTCCGGACTGCTCGACGGCTGGGTACAGTCCGTAACGGCCATTCTGATCGTCTTCGTCATCTCGTTCCTCTTCACGACCGTGGCGGCCAACGCCATCGCCATCGTCGGCACGAACCCCGTGTCGGGCATGACGCTGATGACGCTCATCCTCTCGTCGCTGGTGCTCGTAAGCGTCGGACTGAGCGGCACGACGGGCATGACGGCGGCGCTGATCATCGGCGGCGTGGTCTGCACGGCGCTCTCGATGGCCGGCGGCTTCATCACCGACCTCAAGATCGGCTACTGGCTCGGCACCACGCCCCGCAAGCAGGAGGCATGGAAATTCCTCGGCACGTTCGTTGCTGCGGCAACCGTGGCCGGGGTGATGATCATCCTCAACAAATCGTACGGATTCGTGGGCGAGGGCGCCTCGTGGCTCCGCAGGCCAACGCCATGGCGGCCGTGATCCAGCCCCTGATGACCGGCGGACAGACCCCGTGGATGCTCTACTTCTGCGGCGCGGCGCTGGCGCTGGTGCTGACCCCGATCGGCGTTCCGGCACTCGCTTTCGCACTGGGCATGTTCATCCCGATGGAGCTGAACGCTCCGCTGGTAGTCGGCGGTCTGGTAGCGTGGTTCGTTTCGAACCGCTCGAAGGACGAAGCTCTCAACAAGGCGCGCTTCGACCGCGGCACGCTGATCGCGTCGGGCTTCATCGCCGGCGGCGCGCTGATGGGCGTGGTGAGCGCCCTGCTGAAATTCGCCGAAGTGGACTGGTTCCTGAGCGGATGGGCCTCGTCGAACGCCGCAGAGGACGGACTGGTCATGTATCTCGCACTGATCGGTTACTTCGGCTGGCACACGCTCCGAGCTAAAGAAGAATAGGAACACCGAAGCGCATGAAAACCGCCGTCATACTCTTCGTCGCCGCGACGCTGCTGCAAGGCTGCGCCCCGCTGACCGTCGCGCAGCAAAGCGGCACAAAACCCGGCGACGGCCGACGCTCCGCAGCGGAAGAACAGGGCGGGAACGCACATATCCCTTACCGGCCCCTCCTATCCCTCCGTCGTCGTCACGCCCGAAGGAGGCCATGCGGTCGTCATGCCTCCGTGCGGCAGCAGGTCGGTGGTGGTAAACCCCGACGGCTCGCACTCCATAGCAATCGTCAACGGCTCGACAGCCACAATAGTAACGCCATAAACAACACAACACCATGGACCTCAAAGAAAGATTCCTGAAATACGTCTCCTACGACACCCAGTCGTCGGAGGAGAGCACGACGTTCCCTTCGACCGAAAAACAGAAAGTCCTGCTGGCCGCCCTGCGCGACGAAATGGAGGCATTGGGCATGACCGAGGTCTCGATGGATCAGTACGGTTACGTGATGGGCACCGTCCCTGCGACGCCGGGTTGCGAGAATGCCCCGGTGATCGGGTTCATCGCCCATGTGGACACCTCGCCCGACATGAGCGGCAAGGATGTCAAACCCCACGTCATCGAGGAGTACGACGGCTGCGACATCGCACTGAACGGCCAGCTGACGATGCGGGTCACGGATTTCCCCGAGCTGGAGTTCTTCAAGGGGCACACGCTGATCCATACCGACGGCACGACGCTGCTGGGTGCCGACGACAAGGCGGGCGTGGCGGAAATCATGACCGCCGCCGAGTACCTGCTCGCACACCCCGAGATCAAACACGGCAAGATACGTATCGGCTTCACGCCCGACGAGGAGGTGGGCCGCGGGGTCGATTTCTTCGACGTCAGGGCCTTCGGCGCCGACTTCGCCTACACGGTCGACGGCGGCATGGAGGGTGAGCTGGAATACGAGAACTTCAACGCCGCAAGCGCCAAAATCGACATTCAGGGACGCAACGTCCACCCGGGATACGCCAAGAACAAGATGGTCAATGCGCTCGACGTGGCGTGCGAACTGCAAGGGCTGCTGCCGGCCGCCGAACGTCCGCAGTACACCGAAGGATACGAAGGGTTCTACCACTGCGTAGGGCTGAACGGCACGGTCGAGAAAGCCTCGGTCAGCTATATCATCCGCGACCACGATGCGGAGAAATTCGAGCAGAAAAAGGTATTCATGTGGGCCTGCGTCGACCTTTTGAAGAAGAAATACGGCGACGGGGTGCTGACCCTGACGCTCAAGGATCAGTACTACAACATGCGCAAGATGGTCGAACCGCACCCGCAGGTGATCGACAAGGCGCTCAAAGCCATGGAAATGGCCGGCGTGAACCCGATCGTACGCCCCATACGCGGCGGTACGGACGGCGCACGCCTGTCGTTCATGGGGCTGCCCTGCCCCAACCTCTTCACGGGAGGCATGAACTTCCACGGCAAATTCGAATATTGCTCGCTCACCACGATGCACAAGACAGAGCAGGTGATCCTGAACCTGGCGCAGTTGTGGGCGGAATAACATAACGTATATATGGATAGCTTCGGTTTTCTGAAAGTGGCGGCGGCCGTGCCGCACGTACGGGTCGGCGACTGCGACTACAACACCGAACGGATGGCGGCGATGAGCCGAGGAGGCCGCGGCGGGGCGTCGAGATCGTGGCGTTCCCCGAACTGGGCGTCACGGCCTACACCTGCGGCGACCTGCTGCTGCAACCCGCACTGCTCGACGCGGCCGACGAGGCGTTAGCAAGGCTGGTACGCGACACGCGCAAGTTGCCGCTGACGATGATCGCGGGGGCCCCGTTGCGCCACGGACAAACGCTCTACAACTGCGCCGTGGTCTTCACGCAGGGGCGCATACTGGGCGTCGTCCCCAAAACCTATATCCCCGACTATACGGAATTCTACGAGAACCGCTGGTTCGCATCGGGCGCAGGCATCTCCGAAGAGACGATCCCCGTCGCGGAACAGGCCGACTTCGGCGCGGACCTCACGTTCGGATCAACGGCACGGAATTCGGCGTCGAAATCTGCGAAGACCTCTGGACGGTAGTGCCGCCCTCGTCGCACATGGCACTCAGCGGCGCGAAGGTGATCTTCAACCTCTCGGCATCGCCCGAGGCCGTCGGCAAGCACGCCTACCTGCGGCAGCTCGTAGCGCAACAGTCGGCACGCACGATCGGGGGTTATGTCTACTGCTCGGCCGGCTTCGGCGAATCATCGACCGACCTGGTATTCGCCGGGAACGGCATCATCGCCGAAAACGGGAAGATCCTGCGCGAAGCGAAGCGTTTCGTGCTCGAAGAGCAGTTGGTCGTGGCCGACCTCGACATCGAACGGCTGGAATTCGAACGCCTCAGGAACACCTCGTTCCGCGTGAATGAAGGCGCGGCGGAGAACACCGTGATCGAAATGGAGGTCCCCGAGGCTTCGCGGCGGGCGCTCGACCGCGACATCGACCCGATGCCGTTCGTGCCGCAGGACGAAGCGCACCGCAGCCAGCGCTGCGAGGAGATCTTCCAGATACAGTCGCACGGGCTGGCCAAGCGGCTGGTACACACGCGCTGCGAGAAGGCCGTGGTCGGCATCTCGGGCGGGCTCGACTCGACGCTGGCGCTGCTCGTGGCGGTACGCACGTTCGACAAGCTGCAACTCGACCGCACGGGAATCATCGGCATCACGATGCCCGGGTTCGGCACCACGGATCGCACTTACAACAATGCGCTGGAACTGATGCGCAGCCTGGGCGTCACCGTGCGCGAAATCCCGATCCGCGACGCCTGCCTGCAACACTTCAGGGACATCGGGCTCGACCCCGAAGACCGCTCGGCGGCCTACGAGAACAGCCAGGCACGCGAACGCACGCAGATACTGATGGACGTCGCCAACATGGAGGGCGGGCTGGTAGTCGGCACGGGCGACCTGAGCGAACTGGCCCTGGGATGGGCGACTTACAACGGCGACCAGATGTCGATGTACGGCGTGAACGCCTCGGTGCCCAAGACGCTGGTGCGCCATCTGGTAAAATGGGTGGCCGACACCGAATCGGATGCGGGGGCCCGCGCCACGCTGCTCGACATCATCGACACGCCGGTCAGCCCGGAATTGCTGCCGGCGGACAAGGACGGCAGGATCAGCCAGAAGACCGAAGACCTGGTAGGCCCTTACGAACTGCACGATTTCTTCCTCTACAACTTCATCCGCGGAGGTTACCGCCCGGCAAAGATCCTGTTCCTGGCCGAACAGGCATTCCGCGGCAGCTACGACCACGCTACGATCCGGAAATGGCTGGAGGTATTCTTCCGCCGCTTCTTCTCGCAGCAGTTCAAGCGCTCGGCAATGCCCGACGGCCCGAAGGTCGGTTCGGTGGCTCTGTCGCCCCGGGGCGACTGGCGTATGCCTTCGGACGCCTCGGCAGCCGTATGGCTCAAGGAACTCGAAACCCTGAAATACCTGAAATGATCATGAAAAGAAATCTCTTACTGGCGATTGCGACGCTCCTGCTCGCCGGAAGCTCCGCCACGGCGCAGGACTGGCAGGAAGCACTGAAAAAGGCCGCGACGGAGGCCGCAGACAAGGCGACAGACGGCAAACTGACCCAATATGCGCTGGTCGGGACATGGAACTACTCCGCTCCGGGCGTAAAATTCGAAGGCAACGACCTGCTGAGCCAGCTCGGGGGATCGGCGCTCGAAGGTACCGTCAAAAGCCAGCTCGACAAGGTCTACCAAACGGTGGGCATCAAGTCCGGCGCAGGTTCGGTCACATTCGGCAAAGACGGCGCATTCAGTACCCAAATGGGCAATTACAAATTGTCGGGCACCTATACGTTCGACCCTTCGACCCATGTGGCCGCGATGAAATTCGCCAAGGAGAAACTCGGCAAGGAAAAGCTCGACTTGGGCGAGGTTCCGGGACACGTATCCCTCAGCGGGACGAAAATGATACTGGTCTTCCCGGTCAGCAAGCTCATCGAGATCATCAAATCCTACGGCAGCAAAATCTCGTCGATGGAGACTATCGTCGCCCTGCTCGAACAGTACAAGAACGTATACATCGGATTCGAATTCAGCAAGGAAACGGGAGAAAATGCGAAATAGTTGAAAAAAATTCATATTTTTTTCAAAATGACAGATTCACGGCGGATCTGTCATTTTTTATTACGGATATTTACCGATCGCTCCCCGCACTCCCCCGGACAGTAAGCAGATGGGGTGCAGAAGTCGCAAACGGCATAAGTAAAATATTTTAGCAATTTCTTAAAGAACTTGCAAAACTCGAACAGATACATTATTTTTACCACCGAACAGATTCCACAAACCCTTAAACACAGATTGACTATGAACGCTCAAGCCCATCAGTACGTCGAAGATTTCATGGCGCAACTCACCCTCCGCAACCCCAACGAGCCGGAATTCCATCAGGCTGTCCGCGAGGTGGCCGAATCGCTGGCACCCCACATCGTGGCAAGCCCCGTATTGCAGAAAATGAAAGTTCTGGAGCGCATCGCCGAACCCGAACGCGTCATCATTTTCCGCGTGCCGTGGCTCAACGACAAAGGCGAAATCGAAATCAACCGCGGCTATCGCGTACAGATGAACAGCGCCATCGGCCCTACAAGGGCGGCATCCGCTTCCATCCTTCGGTCAATCTCTCGATCCTCAAGTTCCTCGCCTTCGAACAGACCTTCAAGAACAGCCTGACGACCCTGCCCATGGGCGGCGGCAAAGGCGGTTCGGACTTCAACAAAGGCCGTTCGGACAACGAGGTGATGAAGTTCTGCCAGTCGTTCATGACCGAATTGCAGCGTCCATCGGACAGGACACCGACGTTCCGGCGGGCGACATCGGCGTCGGCGGCCGTGAAATCGGCTTCATGTTCGGCCAGTACAAACGTCTGCGCGACGAATTCACGGGCACGCTCACCGGCAAGGGCCGCGACTGGGGCGGCAGCCCGCTGCGCCCGAAGCCACGGGCTACGGCACCTGCTACTTCGCGCAGGAGATGCTCGCCACGCGCAAGGAGTCGTTCAAAGGCAAGACCGTCTGCATCTCGGGATCGGGCAACGTGGCACAGTATGCCTGCCAGAAGGCGACGCAACTCGGTGCGAAGGTCGTGACGCTCTCCGATTCGTCGGGTTACATCCACGACCCCGAAGGCATCGACGAGGCAAAACTGGAATATGTAATGGAATTGAAAAATATCTTCCGCGGACGTATCAAGGAGTACGCCGACCGCTATCCGTCGGCCAAGTACTACCCCGGCGAGCGCCCGTGGGGCGTGAAGTGCGACATCGCCATGCCGTGCGCCACGCAGAACGAGCTGAACGGCGACGAAGCGCAGGCGCTCGTCGACAACGGCTGCATCTGCGTCGCCGAAGGCGCCAACATGCCCTCGACGCCCGACGCCATCCGCATCTTCCAGCAGCACAAGCTGCTCTACGCGCCGGGCAAAGCCGCCAATGCAGGCGGCGTGGCGACGTCGGGTCTCGAAATGACGCAGAACTCGATGCGCATCACGTGGTCGCCCGAAGAGGTGGACGCCAAGCTCCGCTCGATCATGCAGAACATCCATCCGTCTGCGTGCAGTACGGAACTCAGGCCGACGGCTACATCAACTACGTCAACGGCGCCAACATCGGCGGCTTCATGAAGGTCGCCAACGCCATGCTGGCGCAGGGATGCGTCTGATCCGCAGTCCGCATACGAAAAGCCCGGAGCAATGCTCGGGCTTTCCTCGATCGCACCGACTACAGAAACAGCACGGCCAGCGCCGCGCGGCGAACCCGCCGCAGAATCCGGCCAGCACCTGCTGCCGTTGTGACACCCAGATAGAGACGGGCCGAAGCCAGCGCCCCGGCGCAGAGTATGGCGATCATCAGCGGAACCATCATGTCGCCCACGCCCGCGATATTCATCACCACCAGCAACGCCACGACAGCCCCCATCGCCGTCAGGTGCAGGCTAATCTTCCAATAGAGCGACACCGCCAGACACATCACCTCGCAGCACGCCGCTGCGATCATGAACTTGCGCAGGAAGATCGCCGACGGGATCTTGGCGATGGTGATGGCGCAAAGCACGTAGCAGACGGCCCCGACCAGCAGCGGCAGCAACCGCTCGCGCCGGTTGTCCACCTTAAAGTCGGAAATGCGTCCCAATGAGCGCAGCACGCCCAACGCCAGCAGGGGGATGATCATCGCATAGAGCACGACAACCCACAGCAGGTAGAACTTCACATTGGCGGGATAATGCGCGAAAACGGTGAGCGTCAGCAACACGACGATCAGGTAGAGGGGCAGCAGGAACGGGTGCAGCACCCACGATATTCCGTTCGAAAGTTTCTTATACATCATTCAAATTTATCACGGCCTCCCGCCCCGCAGCTGTCCGGCAATTGTCCATCCGGCGGGAAGGCATATTTCCGGCAGCACGGCCGTCCGGTAAAAGGGCGTACGCGAAGCCGCCGGGGCAAAACTTCGCTATATCTGTTTGCGGAGCCGGGCAACGGGAATGCCCAGCATCTCGCGGTATTTGGCCACCGTGCGCCGGGCGATGCGGTAACCCTTGCCGTTGAGGATGTCCATCAGCGTCTCGTCCGTCAGCGGATGGCGCTTGTCCTCGTCGTCGATACACTCCTGCAGGATATTCTTGATCTCGTAACTCGACACCTCCTCACCGCTGTCGGTCTGCATCGCCTCCGAGAAGAGCGACTTCAGAAGTATGATGCCGAACTGCGTCTGCACGTACTTGCTGTTCACCACGCGCGAGATGGTCGACACATCCAGCCCCGTGCGGTCGGCGATGTCCTTGAGGATCATCGGCCGCAGTTTCGACTTGTCGCCGTCCTTGAAATATTCCTGCTGGTAGTCCAGAATGGTCTGCATCGTACGCATAAGCGTGTCGTGCCGCTGCTTGATGGCCGAGATGAACCATTTGGCCGAGTCGATCTTGTTCTTCACGAACTGGATCGCCTCCTTGTCCTTCTCGCGGACAAGGCCGTCGGCACCGACCATTTCGCGGATCATGTCCATATAGCGGCGGTTGACGCGCACCTCGGGGACGTTATACGAATTGAGCGACAGCTGGAAATGCCCGTCCTGATAGTCGAGGATGAAGTCGGGGATGATGTAGGGCGTCGTGTCGGTTCCGCCCTCGGCATAGAGGTTGCCGGGCTTGGGCGACAGGTGCCTGATCTCGGCGATGGCCTCGCGGAAATCTCCTCGATATTGCAGCCGCGCCATCAGTTTCTCGTAGTGCTTCTTGACGAACTCGTCGAAATAGCTGGTCAGAATCTTCGGCCAGCCGCCGGGGCGGTGTTGACCGGCATCTGCGCCATCTGCACAGCAGGCACTCCGCAGGTTGCGGGCGCCGATGCCGCCGGTTCCAGTTCGTGAATGACTCCGAGCAGGCGTCCAGCTCCCCGGCCGTCGATTCCGAGCGTGAAGGCGATGTCGTCGGCACGGATCCAGGTCGCGGCGCAGGTAACCGTCCTCGTCGATGCTCCCGACCAGGTATACGGCCAGTTTCATCTCGCGCTCGGAAAGGTTGCGGAACCCCAGCTGCTCGATCAGGTACTCCTGCAACGACCGTCCCTCGGTCAGGAAGACCGGGCGCTGCTTGTCGTCCTTCGAGTAGTTATTGATACGGCTTTTATAGGAAGGGGTGTCGTCTTCACGCAAATACTCGTCGACCGAAATCTGCTGGGGCTGTTCCTCGTCCTCGGCAGCACGATCCTCTTCCTCCAGCACGATATTGTCTTCGATCTCCTGTTTGATACGCTGTTCGAGCTGCACGGTGGGCAGCTCCAGCAACTTGATCATCTGAATCTGCTGGGGCGAGAGCTTCTGCTGAAGCGATAATACCTGTTTCTGATTAATAGCCATACTTTTTCCAAATTAAGAATAGTTCGTTCTGAATTTGGTTTCTTCTTTCGGTTAGTATACAACACAAACGGCCGCAGCCGGAAAATCGTATGGAAAAGCGGGATTTCGGGACTTGCGCCGCACAGCCCGGACAGGAAAATGCTCGAGTTCGGGTTATGCAGCCAGTACGAAACAGCCTTCCCAGGTGGTTTTAAAACTCGGCGTTCTTCGGCGTGCGCGGGAAAGGCTGCACGTCACGGATATTGGTCATGCCCGTCACGAAAAGCAGCAACCGGTCGAAGCCCAGGCCGAAGCCGGAGTGCGGGGCCGAACCCCAGCGGCGGGTATCCAAATACCACCAGAGTTCCTTTTCGTTCATACCGAGCTCCTGCACCCTTGCATGAAGCTTGCCATAATCGGCCTCGCGCTCCGAACCGCCGATGATTTCGCCGATTCCGGGGAATAATACGTCCATAGCGCGTACCGTCTTGCCGTCGTCGTTCTGCTTCATGTAGAAGGCCTTGATATCCTTGGGGTAGTTGATCAGGATGACCGGGCGCTTGAAATGCTCCTCCACGAGGTAACGCTCGTGCTCGGACTGCAGGTCGCACCCCCAGTCGCAGGGGAATTCGAACTTGCGGCCCGAAGCCTTCAGTATCTCAACGCCCTCGGTGTAGTCGAGGCGCTTGAAATCGTTGTGCAGCACGAAGTTCAGACGTTCCAGCAAACCCTTGTCCCACATCTTGTTCATGAACTCGAGGTCTTCGGCACAGTTATCCAGCGCATACCGGATCAGGTACTTGAGGAAATCCTCGGCCAGTTCCATGTTGTCTTCCAGTTCGTAGAAGGCAGCCTCGGGCTCGATCATCCAGAACTCCGACGCATGGCGCGGGGTGTTGGAATTCTCGGCGCGGAACGTGGGACCGAAGGTGTAGATGCGGCCCAGCGACAGGGCCCCCAGTTCGCCTTCGAGCTGGCCCGAGACGGTCAGGTTGCACGACTTGCCGAAGAAATCCTGCGCATAGTCGACCTTGCCCTCATCGGTCTTGGGGACATCGTTCAGGTCGAGGGTCGTCACCTGGAACATGGCGCCCGCGCCCTCGCAGTCCGAAGCCGTGATGAGCGGCGTATGGAAATAATAGAAGCCCTGTTTGTTGAAATACTCGTGGATGGCATACGCCATGGCGTGGCGGATGCGCAACACGGCACCGAAGGTATTGGTTCTCGGACGCAGGTAGGCGATTTCGCGCAGGAACTCCAGCGAGTGCCCCTTCTTCTGGAGGGGATAGGTTTCGGGGTCGGCCGTGCCGTACACCTCGATCTTCGCGGCCTGCACCTCGACCCGCTGCCCTGACCCGAGCGACTCCACGAGCCGTCCGTCGACGCGGATGCAGGCACCCGTAGTGATGGGTTTGAGCTCTTCTTCGCCGAATTTCGAAAGATCGACGACCACCTGTATGTTCGCAACGCACGATCCGTCGTTCAGGGCGATGAACGCCACATTCTTGTTTCCGCGCTTGGTGCGCACCCAACCTTTGACGACGATGTCGGTGTCCTCGGCACCCGACTTCAGAATTTCTGCGATTCTCTGCGATTTCATATCTTTCATTTTATCAATGCTCCTATTCGTTCTTTTCGAATTTACAAAGATACCTATTATTTGCGATTTGACAAAAAAAGTACCTTTGCCTAACCTATATAAGAACACGCACGATGAAACGTACCATACTGCTGACGGCGGCGATCCTCTGCGCCGCAGGCATCCGGGCACAGGACCTCTACAATATCAAGGAGCCGCCCGCGACCGAGATTCTCTCGCGTCCGGTCGAAGCGGGACGCATCCACCGCACCGAGGTCGTTCCCTACGACAAGCGCCACGACGCCGACGCCCGCAACCGCGCAGGCGTCGAAGCCTATATCGCCTACACCCCGAAGCGTTCGCGGCCACGGACGATGCGGTGGCCGTCGGGCAGGTGATCGACATTCCCTACGTCTGGACCGACGGCGTGGTGTACCTCCACCTCGAAAACGTCGGCACGGCCTATACGCTCACGGTCAACGACAGCAAGGTGGCCGAAGTCGAAGACCCTTCGACGCCCGCCGAATTCGCACTGACGCCCTACATCCGCGAAGGCAAGAACGCCATCGCGCTGACGCTGCGCCGCAGTGCCGCCGACCGGATCAACGCCGTCCCCGCCTCGCGCAAGGCTTTCGAGAACTGTTACCTTTACACGCAGACCAAACGTTCGATCCGCGATTTCGAGATCGCGCTCGTGCCCGACTCGACACGCAAATTCGGCGTGCTGGAGCTGGCGATCGTCGCGCAGAACGGTTTCAACTACGACGAACCCGTGACCGTGGGTTACGACATCTACTCGCCGCAGGGCAAGCTGCTCGACTTCAACATCCGCGAAGTCGTGATTCCGGGCCGCACGACCGACACGGTGCGCTTCAGCCCTTCATTTACGGCACCAACGCCAACAAATGGGAACCGGGCGCCAAGAATCCGCCGCTCTACAAAGTCATGCTCTTCACGCGCCGCGACGGGGCTTACCGCGAATACATGCCGCTGAAGATCGGCTTCGGCAAGACGGAGCTCGTCGACGGGCGCCTCACGCGCTTCGACAAGGAGCTGAAACTGGTCAAGGCCGGGTACAACGCCGCTGCCGACCGCAAGACGACCCTCGCGGAACTGAAAACGCTCAAGGCCAAGGGCAACAACACGATATGCCCCGACTATCCGCAGCCGGGGTGGTTCTATGACCTGTGCGACGAGCTGGGGCTCTACGTCATCGACTGCGCCAACATCAACGCACCCGAAAAGCGTGACGACCGGAAGGTCGGCGGCACGCCGTCGAACGACCCGTCGCTGGCGGACGAATACCTCGAACGCGTGAAGGCGATGTACTACCGCTCGCGCAACCACACCTGCGTCGTCGCCTTCGCGCTGGGCGGCGAATCGGGCAACGGTTACAACATGTACAAGGCTTACGAGTGGCTCAAGTCGGTCGAGAAATCGCGGCCGGTGATCTACACCGACGCCGACGGCGAATGGAATTCGGACCTGTAATCCGCTTTTACGGCTCCGACCCCGGCCGGGCTACGACGCCCGCCCCCTTTCGCGCAGCTCCGGCAAACGCTTCGACCGGCAACCAAGTCACGGTCCGGCATGCGGCGGCAGACTGCGGAAACGATTTACGAAAAGAAATGGTCATCGAACTGATAGTCATAGGCAAAACCGACTCGAAGGAGGTCGCGTCGCTGGTCGAAATGTACGCCCGGCGCGTAAACTTCTACTGCAAATTCGCGGTCACCGCCCTGCCCGACATCCGCAACACCAAGAACCTCACGGTAAAACAACAGCGTACGGCCGAAGGCGAGGCCATCCTGCGCCAGACAACGGACGGCGACTACGTCGTACTGCTCGACGAGCGGGGCGAGGAGATGCGCTCGGTGGAATTCGCCTACTGGCTTCAGAAACGGATGAACAGCGGCGTGAAACGCCTGGTACTGGTGATCGGCGGCCCCTACGGATTCTCGGACGAGGTTTACAGGCGCGCCGATGCGAAACTGTCGCTCTCGCGCATGACCTTCTCGCACCAGATCGTGCGGGCGATCTTCGCCGAACAGATATACCGGGCCTTCACCATCCTCAACAACGAACCCTACCACCACGAATAGAACGATGC
>JBKSUH010000042.1:0-14713 GCA_047233565.1 Alistipes sp. | reverse complement strand
CAGATGGTCTCGGGGACAAGTTACAGGCAGGCTTCCAGAATCCTGCGCGCCATCGCCCCGTCGACATTGTGCGCCTCGCCGAACCTGCTGCCCGCAGCGTTGAAGCGGCGTTCGATTTCGGCGATCGTAGCCTCGCCGATACCCTCCTGCGAAAGATGCGTCGAAAGCCCCAGGGAACGGAAGAACTCCTCGTTGGCCGCAATCGTCCGCTCGATACGCTCCTCGTCGGAACCGCCGGTGATACCCCAGATACGCTCGCCGTATTGCAGGAGTTTGCCGCGCTTCTGCTCGCGCAGCACGCGCAACGTACCGTTGATGACAATGGCGAGCGTCGCACCGTGCGTCAGCCCGTGCAGTGCGGTCAGCTCATGCCCGATCATATGCGTCGCCCAGTCCTGCGCCACTCCCATGCGGATCATGTCGTTCAGCGCCAGGGTCGCCGCAAGCATATACTCCGACATCACGGCATAATCGTGCTGGTTCTCACGAATCCGGGGTGCGATCTCGATCACGGTATGCAGAATGCCTTCGGCCCAACGATCCATCAGGCGCGACTGCCCGGGCGTGGTCATATACTGCTCCAGCACATGCACGTAGGTGTCGGCCAGGCCGTAGGCGATCTGCTTCTGCGGCAAAGAGAACAATGCCTCGGGATCGAGGATCGATAAGAGCGGATAGTCGCCGTGAAAGGATATTTCTCCTTGGTTTCCTGACGCGAAATGACCGAACCCGAATTCATCTCCGAACCCGTGGCCGACATCGTGAGGACGGTGCCCAGCGGAACGGTTTTATCCGCCTGTCCCTTGAGCACGATATCCCACGGATCGCCGTCGTAGAGCAGGCCCGCAGCGATGAGTTTCGTACCGTCGATGACCGATCCGCCGCCCACGGCCAGCAGGAAGTCGGAACCGTTCTCACGGCCCAAAGCCACGGCCTCGCGGACCGTCTCGACGGAGGGATTGGGTTCGATGCCCCAGAACTCGACCCAGTCGCGCCCTTCGAGCGCCTTCAAGACCTGATCGTAAACCCGTTGCGGCGACGCTGCCGCCGCCGAAGGTAATCATGATCTTCTTGTCGGCAGGGATCAGTTTGCCGAGTCTGGCGATCTGTCCTTTGCCGAAAACCAGTTTCGTAGGATTGTGATAAATGAAATTATTCATAACGGTATGCGATAAGTTTCAATACGACTCCTAAATATACGCAAAATAACAAAAAGAACGCCGGAATACTCCGGCGTTCTTATGTCTCGAAAATCGGGTTTAGAAATATTTTCCGCGCAGGTCCTGAATCTTGGCCATCTGCTGGATAGCCTGCACCGAGAACTGCGGGGCCATGCTCTCGGCCATAGCCTGCGCACGCACCTTCTCGCCTTCGGCAGTCTGCTTGTCCGAGGTCTGGATGTCATCCACCTCGAAGACATATACGCCGCTCAGACCTTTGACCGGAGCCGAGAGAACGCCTTTCTCGGTCGTAGACGAGATAGCGCCGATCAGACGGGGCTCGAAACCGGGACCGTTCACATAGAAAGCCCCGAAGGTCACGTTGTCGAAGTCTGCGACTTCGGTTCCGAGACTCTTGGCCTGCTCGTCGAGCGTAGAGCCGGAGAGCTCCTTCACGATATAGTCGTACTTCTGTCGCGGAGTACCTGAGCACGGATCTGTGCCGAAACCTTTTCGAGGGAGCGAATTCGTTGTCGTCGATCTCGGTCAGCATGGCGATCACATAATCCTTGCCTACCGGGAAGATTTCGGAAACATCGCCCACCTCGGCGCCGTAAGCCCAGCGGGCGACGTCGCGCGAATCCTCAAGACCGCGGATCGTACGCTCGCCCTGCGCCAGCGACGCGATGCGCGGCGTAACGGCGGCAGCCGAAGCGGCGTCGTTGAACGCTTCGACCGAACCTTTGGCGTTCACAGAGAAGGTGCCGGCCTGATTGTGGATGTCGCGGCGGGTAGCGGCCGAAGCCTCGACCGGATAGGTGATCGAAGCGACCTGAACGTGCTTCGAAGGTTTGTCGGCACGGTACACCTGCATCAGCTGGATGGCATCGCCCGAAGCGACCTTCACCACGTCCCCCCGCTTGGCATTGGCCAGCGCGGCAACGAATTCGCCCGTGAAAGCCGAGAAGGGCACCACACCCACTTCGCCGCCGTTGGCTGCCGTAGCTTCGTATACCGAATACTGCGAGGCGAGCTGTGCGAAATCGGCACCGCCCTTGATTACCGTCAGCAGGCTGTCGGCCAGCGCCTCCTGCGTATAGGGCAGCACGATATGGCGGATTCCCAGCGTATCGGGCACCATTTTCGAATCCAGCACACGGGCCATCGTCCACTGGTTGTTCTTCAGCACGGGGCCGTAAGTCTCACCCGCCAGCAGTGCCTTGGCCTCGTCCTCCGAAAGCTGAGCCGCCGAAACATAGGAATCGGCGATCTTGCCGTTGCGGTTGGCACGTACGAACGACTTCAGCTCCTCCGTAGCGGCGAACTGTGCGCCCACCTCGGCAACGCTCTTTTCGAGAGCGAGCATATCGTCGTCCGTGGGGGTAACCTCGAACACGACATACGACAGCGTACGCGAGGGAGTCTGCTTGAACATATCCTTATGGCTGTTGTAGTATGCCTTGATGTCGCCGGACTTCACCTGGATCAGCGAATCGGGGACAGCCGAATATTTCTTGCCGGCCCATTTCCCGGAATAGGTATTGTTGGCCGCATTCACACCGTTCGCGACTTCGAGTGCATTGACATATACACCGCCCTTGATCAGGCCGAGGTACTTGGCGATCTCACGCTCCATGCGGGCCTGCTCGTTGAGCTGCGCCCACGCCTGCTGTGCCTGCGCATTCGTTTCGGCCTGCGCGAGGAACTGTCCGACGGCAGCCACGTTGTACTCACCCGTGCGGGGATCGGCGAAGGCGTTGTAGAAAGCCTGCGAAGGATGCTGGCCGCTGACCATCGACATACGTTCAGGCTCGGTAACGCGAAGGCCCATCTTGTCGAATCCGGGAGTCAGCACGTATTTGCCGATCAGGGCCTGCCATGCAGCGTTGGCAAGCATCGCCGACTGCTGTTCGTTGCTCTCCTGAGCACCGCTCTGCGCCTTGACCTGCTCATACTGGTTGTAATACTCGAATAGTTGATCTTTTCACCGTCGATAACACCGGCCCGGGTCGTTGCCTGAGAAGCCCATTTCGGTCTTCAGGGAGAGAATGAAAGCCAAGAGGGCGCCTGCGATGACAATCGACAGCACGATGCCGAACTTGGTGCGTAAAGTGTTTAAACTTGCCATATAAATTGTAAATTATTCGTATTGTTTCGAATTAGCAGTCAAAGGTAGTAAAATTTATTCGGAAAAGGCCTTTATTATAATATAAAAATTCCTACAATTTCTTGACCCTCGCCAGCTCGATACGCGAACGCGTCGTACTCAGTATGCGCAACTGCAGGCCGCCGATGAAAACCGTTTCCCCAGCGGTCGGGATCCCGTCGTAATTGAAGATGATGAAGCCCGCCAGCGTATCGTATTCCTTGCTTTCTTCGATCCCCAGCCCGTATTTTTCATTGAGGTATTTCACCTCCAGCCGGCAGGAGAGGACATACTCGTCCTGGCCGACCTGCTTTTCGGTAAGATCGGGTATGTCGTGTTCGTCCTCGATCTCGCCGAAAATCTGTTCGAGCACGTCCTCGAGCGAAATGACGCCCGCCGTCCCGCCGAACTCGTCGATCACCACGGCGATGTTGCTGCGGTGCTTGATGAAATTCTGCAACATCAGCTGCAGCGGCATGGTCTCGGGCACGAAATTGACCTGCATCATCACGTCGGCGATATTGGCCGGACGCGTGAACAGGCTCTTCGAATTGACATAACCGACGATGTTGTCGATGCTCTTGCGCCAGACGAAAATACGCGAATATTTCGAATCGACGAACCGCGCCGTGAGCTGCCCGATCGACGTGTCGTCGATATCCACCGCCTCGACATCCACACGCGGCACCATGCAGTCGCGAACCCGCAGGTCGGCGAAATCCAGCGCATTCTGGAAAAGTTTGAACTCGTTGTCCGGCTCGGGACGCGTTCCGACGTATTGGTATCGAGCAGTGCCGCGAGATCGTCGCGGCCGAAGCTGTGCGACACGGCCCGCTCCTCGACACGGCGCCCCGCCAGGCGCAGGATACCATGCGATATGAGCGTCGTGAGGCGGGCGATCGGATAGAGCAGCAGGTAAAAGAAATAGATCACCGGCGCCAGGGCGCGGTAATAGAAGTTGGGGTTGTTGCGGAAGATCGACTTGGGAAGGAACTCCGCAGCAAAGATGATGATGACGGTCGACACGGCCGTTTCGATGGCGACCGAACCGTTACGGGCGATGCTTTCCCACCCCAGCGCATAGAAGATGCCGCGCAGCAGCAACGACATGTAAAGCGAATAGATGACCAGGGCAATGTTGTTGCCCACCAGTATCGTGGTGATATACTGCCCGGGGTGGCGGGAAAAAATCTCCGCGATATGGTCGAACATGCGGCTCTGTTTGCGGTCGATCTCCAGTTTCAGGCGGTTCTTGCTCGTGAAAGCGATCTCCATGCCCGAAAAGAATGCCGACAATAACAGCATTAAGACAATCAGTATGACCGAAGTAAGCATCTCTTATTGGGTTGATTGTATCTCGTCATCGTCCAGTTTCAGATCCACCGGCTTCATCTGCTGCTGTTCCGTTCTGGGCCGGGCTTCGGCAGGCTCCCCTGCGGACGCCGGTCTGCCGGGCGCATCCCTGCGAACGGGCCGCCGGGCCGGAACCGGAGCGACGGCGGGCTTGACAGCGGGTTCGGGCATGGGTTGGCCGACGGATGCAGCGGCGGTTTTACCGGACTGCTGCGCAGGGACAGGTCCCGACGCCCCCGTCCGGGAGCCGGCAGTCGAGTCGGGAACGACCTCGACCTCCTGTTCGGTAGGTTTGACCTCGACCTCCATGCGCCCCTTCATACGGCGGAAGCGCCAGTCCTTAAACTCCTCGTCCGACTCGAAACCTTCGCCGATGAACACGTCGCGGCCGTCGTTCTGCACGATTTTCGAATCGACGTTCGAATAGATTTTCTTGGTTCGCGCGTTCCAGAACAACTGTTGCGTATAGAGTTTCTTGCCGTCCGATTTCTCTACCACGACATTTCCCCGCGCCTCCCACAGGTCGCGGGTCTCGTAATGGATCGCATAGTTGGCCGTCAGCACGGCATCGACCGACGAGAGCGAATCGTTCTTATAGGTCGTCATCTCCACACCCTTGGGGAACTCGCGGTAAGGCTCGCGCGCCAGCGAATAACCTTCGAGCAGCGGGGTTTTGAAATGATACGAACGGCGGCCGTTCTGCGACATGACAACCGACAGGTTTTCGCTGTATTCGGTCATCATCATCTCTATCCGGGACTCCGATTCGGGTTCTTCTTCACGCTCGCAAGAGAATAGCAAGATAGCACTCCCCACAACGGAGAGTGCTACCTGATCGTTCTTGTCATGCGTTTTCCCATCGAAGCCTGTCGGGAGCGTGTTTTTAGCGGGCACGGACGGTGGTGGTGATACCGGCGGCCGTTCCGCAGGTCACCGTATAGCGCGCACCCTCCTGCAACTCGTTGAAGAAGCACTCCTCCGAGCTGGGAAAACCGAACGGAACTTACCGAGGGAACTCTTGGCGTGCTCCATGTACTCCGAATCGGCCGGGAGCAGTTCGACCGCCTTGGCCATCGTATCGTAAGCGGCCCAATAGGTCGCCAGACCGGCGAAACCGCCGCACGAACCTGCCGACGAAGCATAGCACTGCGCCAGGATGAAGTACGGAACGCCGTCCTCGGGGTCAGGTCGCGGGCCTGGCGCGCAGCGGCAGCGCCCGGAATGTCGTTGGACACGAGGCCCACCAGCGCGATGCGCACGAGCAGTTTCTGACGCTCGGCGGGGTCTTTCTCGACATCCAGCGCCTCGTTCAGGTAGGTCTTCGCCTTTGCATAGTCCTTCTTGTTCTGGAAAGCCTGGGCCAGGAACATGGCCGTCTCCGACGAAGGCTTCACCTGATAGTATTTCTCGGCGATCGAGAAGTAGAAATCACCGTCGCACTTGGCGCGCGACATCAGAGCCACGGCCTGCGAAAGCAGCGCCTCGTCGTCGGAGCGGCGGCCAGCTTGCCCTTGAAGAGTCTTTCGAGATTCTCGCAGCTTGCGGCGCCGCTCAACCGAACGCAGCGTCGAACTGCGACTTGTAATCGCCGGCCTCGGGGTTCTTCTCGAAGAACGGGGTCAGGCGGTCGTACTCGGCGATGATCTCATCGGGCATCACCTCGTCAGTATTCTTGTAATCCTCGCAGAGGTTCGAGAAATAAGCCACCACGGTCTCGGGGTCGGTGCTGTCACCGCCCTGCGCGATTGCCGCGCGGAATGCCTCGCGGATGCCCTTGCGGTCGTTGGGTTTGTAGCGCAGGAACTCGCGCGCCTTCTGGTCGAGGATAAAGGCCGTCTTGCCGGGCTTGACGTTATCGCCGAAATACTGGGCACGCATATCGTACATCAGCATCAGCGAGTCGATGAACATGTTCTTCTCCGCCACGCTCTTGGCACGGTTGATCTTGTTCTTATACACGACGGCACCGCGCTGGTAGATCGACTCCGCAGCATCGGGTATCTTGTCGATAAGCCCCTTGAGGTAGTGTGCAGCGGCATCGTAGTCACGGTTGTCGCACGATTCTTTCAGGAAATTACTGTTCAGAATGTTCTGTTCACGCTCTTCGGGAGTAGCGCCCCATTTCGCATATTGCGGGGCACTGAAATCCTGAGCCAAAGCCGCCGAAGCCAAAAACACCAAAGCGGCAGAAAGCAGAAATTTTACGTTTTTCATCGGTCAGAGATTAATTTTTGTATTTCTTATACTTATAATTGTTTTCGTCAGTTAAACTACCTCCGTGTCGGGGTCGCAAGTTACTACTAATTCCTCGGACGTGCAATTTTCCGGCTCAAAAACTAATCGTATTTCGGCCTGCGGAACCAGTATTCCCCGTTCTCGGCACCCGCAAAGAGCGAGAATCCGACCGAGAATTTGAAATACTGCTGCCGCACCAGTCCCAGACGCTCGGAAAGGTTATAGCCGCGACGTCCGTATTCCACGCCCACGTCGATGGTCGAACTGCCGAGGAACTTCACAGGCACCCCTACACCCAACGTAACGGCGTATTCTCCGATTTTATTGCCGTCGTAGGTCTGGTTGTAGGTTCCGTAACGGAAACCCGCCCGGTAGGCCCAGCGTTTCATGAACCTGCGCACGTCGTAGCGGTTGGGTGTACTCCACGCCGGCCTTGATCGTATGCGTATTGGTATACGCCACCGCAAAGGCGCTCCGGTCCGGTCCGCTGACGCCGGTGGATTCGGTCTGCCTGTTGCGGCCGCCCCAGTCCTGATAGACGTAATCCACCCCCATCGTCCACTTGGAGGTCTGGTAGAAGGCGCCCACCGAAAGCTGACGCGGCAAAGCAAGCGCCAGGTGGGTCGTATCGCCCTTCACGGTGGAGTTGTACAGGTCGCCGATATAAATGCGCGAGGTCACATCGGGATTCAGGTTGCCGCCGAAATCGTACGTAGCACCGAACGTCAGCATGCGTTTCTGGTTCATGATAGCCTTCCAGAGGACACCGACCTGTCCTTTGATGCTCGAAATGCTGTAATTGTCGCTGCCGACCGTCGACGAGAAGGTTCCGTCGCCCGTGATCGGCGTCGGGGTCATCACGAAGCTGCGGTCGATGTCGCCCCAGTAATACTGCGCCGCGACACCCAACGAGAAATTCTTGAAAATCTCCCAGCCCAGGCCGACCTTGACCTCCGTCACGTCGCCTTCGCCCTGATAGACGTACTGCACGCGTCCCACATTGCCCCAAACCGGATCGTTCGGGTCGAAATCCTGCGTATACTTGGTACGGTAGCCCACCGAACTGTACGGCGTGAGGCTGAACCCGAGGCCGAGTTTCTTGGCGACCGGCATCTGGAACGCGATATCGTGGAAATTGAACGTATTATAGGCCGTGTTTTTGGACACATTGTCCACCTTCTGCGAATTGTAGTAATTCTGTCCCTCGAGGCCGAAACTGAAGAGGAAACTCTTTTGCGGGATGGTGCTGTACGCTGCAGGGTTGAGCAGATTGATTTTGCCCGGAGTGCCCATGGCCACCCCGACGCCGCCCATCGAGCGCATCTGCGTCGTACCGGGCGTATTGATCTCGCCGATGCCGTACATCGTATAGGGAGAGAATGCGTTAATACTGCTTGTCTGGGCCGATACGGCATAAGGAAGCATCACGGCTGCCGCGACAACCAGCTTAATCAAGGTGTTCTTCACTTGCATTGTGCTCTAAAATTCTATTCAATCCGCAAAAGACCAGATTACAATTTGCAAATATCGTATTTTTAATTCGTTTAACAAAGAAATTCGCGTCTCCTCCGGTAAAAATTACGCATAAATCCTCTATTCGGCTGCGCATGCGGGCCGCATAGCCTTCGATTTCGAACGCGATTCCGTTCATCACGCCCAGCTCGATGGCCTGCCGGGTGGTAAGCCCCGCAAGCTCTTCGCTTTCGGTCGCGGCGCAGAGCGGCAGTTTGGCCGTATAGTCGTGCAGCGCCCTGAAACGGGTCTTCATGCCCGGCGATATGCACCCGCCGCGGAACGTTGCGTCGGCCGTTACCAGATCGATGGTCACCGCCGTACCGAAATCGACGATCAGCACGTTGCGGCCCGGATAAAGCACCGTGGCGCCGACCGCCGCGGCCAGCCTGTCGCGCCCCAGCGTCTCGGGCGTAAGGTACGCGTTGCCGATGGGCACGGAGGTCTGGGAGGTGAACTCCAGCAGATAATCCACCCGCCGGCGGAGCATCGCCGCCACGTCATCGACCTCGCCGCGCGTCGACGCCACCACGGCGCGGCGCACGGGCCATTCGGAGAGCAGTTCTTCGAGCACCGACGGGTGCAACCGCTCCATGCAGCGCTGCGCGACAAGCTCCCCCTTGTCGAAAACCGCGAGTTTTACCAGGGTGTTCCCGAAATCTACGACTAAATTCAAAGCTGTTGCAGTGTTTTATACCCGTCCTCAATGTCTTTGACATTCCTAACGGTCATCGCCAGACGATTATTGTGCTGTTTCAACACAAATCTGCCGGGATTCTGCGTGACCTTGCGGAGCAGGTCCATGAAAGTGTCGCTTTTGTAATAGGGCGAGTTCTGCTCGCCGACGAAGTGGAGGATCATCAGCCCGTTCTTGACCTTCACCCGCTCGATGCCGAGGCGGATCGCCTCCCAGCGCAGGCGCACGACGTTGAGCAGTTCCTGCGCTTCGCGCGGCAGGGGGCCGAAACGGTCTGCCAGGCGGCTCTCGAAGGCCTGCAACGCGGCTTCGTCCTTGGTCGAGTCGAGCTCGCGGTAGAGCTTCAGGCGTTCGGCCTGCTGTGCCACGTAGGCATCGGGCAGCCCGGCCTCGACCTCTATTTCGATGTGCGCGTCATCCACATAATGCATCTGCTCCACGACATCCTGCTCGGCGGCACCCAGACCCGCCACCTGCAAGCCTTCGGCCCGCAGCTCGGCGATCGCCTCGTTCATGATCTTCTGGTAGGTCTCGAAACCGATGTCGGCGATAAACCCGCTCTGCTCGGCACCCAGCAGGTTGCCCGCGCCGCGGATGTCGAGATCCTGCATCGCAATGTTGAACCCCGACCCCAGGTCGGAGAACTCCTCGATCGCCCGCAGGCGGCGCCGCGCATCGGACGACAGCATCTCCTCGGGCGGCGAGAGCAGGTAGCAGTAGGCTTTCTGGTTGCTGCGCCCCACGCGCCCGCGCAACTGGTGCAGGTCGCTCAGGCCGAAATTCTGGGCATTGTCGACAATGATCGTATTGGCATTGGGGATGTCGATGCCGTTCTCGATGATCGTGGTCGAAACGAGCACGTCGAACTCCCCGTATATAAAATCCATGATCAGCTTCTCGAGCTTCTCGGCCGGCATCTTGCCGTGTCCGACGGCCACGCGGGCCTTGGGGCATACGCGCGTGATAAGCCCTTGGATGGACATCAGGTCTTCGACGCGGTTGTGGACGAAGTAGACCTGTCCGCCGCGCGAGTTCCGTTTCAACGGCGTCGCGGATGATCTCCTCCGAGAAGACGTGCGATTCGGTGACAATCGGCTGCCGGTTGGGCGGCGGCGTCGAGATGACCGAAAGGTCGCGCGAACCCATGAGCGAGAATTGCAGCGTTCGCGGAATCGGCGTCGCCGTGAGAGTCAGCGTATCGACATTGACCGCCAGCTGCGTCAGCTTCTCCTTGGCCGCTACTCCGAATTTCTGCTCCTCGTCGATAATCAGCAGCCCCAGATCGCGGAATACGATCTGTTTGCCCAGAATCTTGTGCGTGCCGATCAGGATGTCGATACGCCCCGATTCGAGGTCGGCACGTATCTGCCCCGCCTCCTTGGCGGTCTTGGTGCGGTTGAGATACTCGACCCGCACGGGGAAATCGCGCAGGCGCTCCGAAAAGGAGCGGTAGTGTTGCAGGGCGAGGATCGTCGTCGGCACCAGCACCGCTACCTGCTTGCCGTCCACGGCAGCCTTGAACGCCGCGCGGATCGCCACCTCGGTCTTGCCGAAGCCCACGTCGCCGCAGACCAGCCTGTCCATCGGCTGGTCGGACTCCATGTCCTTCTTGACGGCCGCGACAGTCGTCTGCTGGTCGGGGGTGTCCTCCCACTGGAACGACGCCTCCAGCTCGTGCTGCAGGTAACTGTCGGGTGTGAATGCGAACCCTTTGCTGGCCTTGCGCTTGGCATAGAGGGCGATCAGCTCGCGCGAGATATCCTTGACGGCCTTCTTGGCGGCGTTCTTGAGTTTCTGCCATGCCCCGTTGCCGAGTTTATAGACCTTCGGAGGCTCGCCGTCGCCGGACTTGTAACGCGAAATGCGGTGGAGCGAATGGACGTTCACGAACAGCACGTCTCCATCCTTGTAGACCAGTTTGATCGCCTCGTGCGCCTTGCCGTTTTCGTTGATCTTCACAAGCCGTCGAAGCGGCCCACGCCGTGGTCGATATGCACCACATAGTCGCCCGGCCGCAACTGGTTCAGCTCGGCGACGGTCATCTGTTCGTCGCGCCTGATCTCGCCGTTGATGCGGTAACGCTGGTAGCGGTCGAAAATCTGATGGTCGGTATAGAGGCACAACTTCAGGTCGTTGTCCACGAAACCCTCGTGCAGCGTCACCGAAAGGGCCGCACGACGGCCTGCCCGCGTCCGATCTGGTGAAAGATGTTTTCGAGACGCTCGACCTGCACCTTGTTTTCCGAGAGGATATAGGTCGTGTAGCCGCGCAGCGAATTGCGGATCATGTCGTCGGCCAGCATCTCGAAATTCTTGTTGAACTTGGGCTGCGGGGCCGTGTCGAACACCACGGCCGCCGTGGCGGGGCGTTCCGGCAGGTTGTCGCGCAGCGCCACCACGCTGTTGCCGGCCATGTCGCGCAACAGCACGTTGCGGCTGGTCAGCAGGCGGTCGATCTGCCCGGGCTCCTCCATGTCCGCGAGCACCTTGCGGCGCAGGTCGTTGACACGGCGCAGCACGTAGTCGGCATCGTAGAACCAGCAGGTTGCCGAAGAACCCGCGAACTGCACGAACGACACCCGGGGTGCCTCGCCGGCATTGAGGTTGGGGACGATTTCCACCCGGTCGAGCTTGTCGGCCGAAAGCTGGCTCGAAATGTTGAAACGGCGGATCGAGTCCACCTCGTCGCCGAAAAAGTCGATACGGTAGGGTTTGCTTTCCGAGAAGGAGAAGACGTCCACGATACCGCCGCGCACCGAATACTGGCCCGGCTCATAGACGAAATCGACGCGGGTGAAGTTCGCATCGACGAGCGCGTCCTCCAGCACGGCGATCGAGATACTGTCGCCGACTTTCACGGCGATCGTGTCCCGCCGGAGGGTTTCGGCGTCGGCGACCCGCTCGGCCAGCGCTTCGGGATAGGTGCAGACGATCAGATACCCTTTCGTGAAGCCCTTCACGGCGTTCATCGCCGCCGTGCGCTGCACCACGCCCTGCGCATCTTCGGCGCCGTAGGCCGCCGAACGCTTGTAGGACGACGGGAAGAAATAGACCTGCTTCTCGTCCAGCAGATTGTAAAAATCGTTCAGCAGGTAGGCCGCGGCATCCCGGTCTTCGGCCACGAAGATATGCACGCCTCCCGTTTTCGCCACTGCCGCCGCCGCATAAAACGAAAGAGCACCGCCGACCAGCTCTTTCAGGTGGACGGTTGCGCGCTCCTTCTTATATTCGCGGCACAACTTCGGCAGGGCCTTCGACCCGGCGGCGAACTGCGCCAGCTGCTCGCTGGCAGTCATAGTGTTACTTGTTAATCAGGTCGTTATCCTTGTCGTCGTGGTAATGCACCTCGACGATGCCGAGGCTCTGGTCTTCGACGACACGCAGGCGGAGTTTGTATTTCCACTCCCAGCGGCGGCGCAGCGACCAGATGCCCTTCCGCAGGAAAGCAGCCACATAGGGGCTGACCACCAGCTTGATATACTTGTGTCCCCGATCTTGCGTGAGGAACGATATCTGGTTCTCGATCTTCTTGTCCAGCAGTACCGTAGGCTCGATCTTGCCCGTGCCGTTGCAGGTCGGGCAGACGTCCGAAACCTCCTCCACGGCCACGGGACGCACCCGCTGGCGGGTGATCTGCATCAGCCCGAACTTGGTGAGCGGCAGCACCGTATGCTTGGCCTTGTCGGTGGACATCAGCTTGACCATCTCGTCGAAGAGCGCCTGTTTGTTCTGCGCCTTGTGCAGGTCGATGAAATCGATGATGACAATGCCCCCCAAATCGCGCAGGCGCAGCTGGCGGGCGATCTCCTTCGCGGCCGCCAGGTTGACGTCCATGGCGGTCTGCTCCTGGTTGTCCTCGGCCTTGGTGCGGTTGCCCGAATTGACGTCGATGACGTTCATCGCCTCGGTGTGTTCGATGATCAAGTAGGCGCCGCGGCGCAGCGAGACGTACTTGGCGAAGAGCGACTTGATCTGCTTCGAGATGTCGAAGTTGTCGAAGATAGGGACGTTGCCCCGGTAAAGCTTGACGATCTTCTCCTTCTCGGGCTCGATCAGGCGGATGTAATTGCGGATGTCGTTGTACATCGCCTCGTCGTCGACGGCGATCTGCGAAAACGAGCCGTTGAGCGAATCGCGGATGATCGTATTGGCGCGGTTCATCTCGCTCATCAGCTGCGCGGGCGGCGTACTCTTCTTGATCGCGGCGCAGGTCTTGCGCCAGCGGTCGATCTGCGACTGGATGTCGTGCTCGATGTCCTCGTCCTTGGCCTCCATGGCCGCCGTGCGGATGATGACCCCGAAATTCTTGGGGAGCACCGCAGCCGCGATGCGCTTCAGGCGTTTCTTCTCGTCCGCCGAGCGGATCTTCTGCGAAAGGAACACCTTGGACGAAAAGGGCACCAGCACGACGTTGCGGCCGGCCAGCGAAATGTCGGAGGTCAGGCGGGGCCCCTTGGTCGAAATGGCCTCCTTGGCGATCTGCACCATGATGTTTTGGCCGACCTGCAGGTAGTCGCCGATCTTGCCCGACTTCTCCACGGGCGGTTCGAGCTTCATGCTCTCGACGCGCAGGCCCCGTTTGCCGGGCTGCTGCGAAGCGACGAGCTTCTGCAACGAAAGAAACTGACCGCCCAGATCGAGATAATGGATAAAAGCGTCCTTTTCGTGCCCGATGTTTACGAAGGCTGCATTGAGCCCGGGCATTATCTTGCGTACTTTCCCGAGGTAGATATCCCCTACGGAAAAACCCGTCTGGCACTGCTCCTTGTTGAGTTCGACAAGCACCTTGTCCTCACACAGCGCAATGGAGATTTCTGTCGGGTTGACGTTAACGATTAATTCTCTGTTCATCTATATCGTGTGTCGCACCCCGGAAACGGGGTTGCGGAATACTGAAACCGGTTAGGCCGCATTTTGGTCTGAAGTGGCGGCGAACTCCAAAGGATAAAAACCGTGCGGACCCGTCGTCCGGCACGCGGTCCGGGCGCGGAAAGGCCCCGGACTATTTTTGCGGTTATCGTGGAGTCCGCCCCGAAACGCCCTCGGAAGAGGATCGGGAAAGGTTAGGACTCCCGGAAACGGCGGCTCCGCACCGAGTCCCATGCCCCGGAAGCAGGATGCCGTCACGAAAAACCGCTGAAAAATAGGTAAAGCTAAAAGAACTTGGGGTTCCTTTAGCTTTATCTATCGTTTAGCACTAAAGTGCTACCCTACTTTTCTTGTGACGGTTCTTACGCAAACGTTTTTTGCGTTTGTGGGTAGCCATCTTGTGTCGCTTATGCTTCTTTCCGTTTGGCATAGTCCTTGATTTTTAGAGGTTCTTTATTTATTGAATTATTTCACCTTCGCAGCGAAGCTCTTGGCGGGCTTGAAAGCGGGGATGTTATGTTCCGGAATGGTGATGGTCGTGTTCTTCGAGATATTGCGTGCGACTTTCTTTGCACGTTTCTTCACGATGAAACTGCCGAAGCCGCGGAGATACACGTTGTTCTTGTTGGTCAGAGAGGTCTTGATGCTATCCATGAAAGCTTCGACGATTGCCTGAACCTGCACCTTCTCAACGCCGGTGCTCTTAGCGATTTCGCTTACGATATCTGCCTTTGTCATAGTT
>JBKSUH010000041.1:0-14898 GCA_047233565.1 Alistipes sp. | reverse complement strand
GTTCACATCCATGAACTCCCACTTGTCGACGACCTGGTCTTCGAAGAACCGGGTATCGCCCGGATCCTCGATCTTCACCTTGTTCATCATCTGGCGGACGATGACCTCGAAGTGCTTGTCGTTGATCTTCACACCCTGCATGCGGTATACCTCCTGCACCTCGTTGACGATGTACTCCTGCACCTTCGTCGGGCCGAGGATATTGAGGATGTCGCTCGGGGTGATCGCACCGTCGGACAGCGGGCTGCCGGCCTTCACGTAGTCGTTCTCCTGCACGATGATCTGACGCGACAGGGGCACGAGGTAACGCTTCACGTCACCCTGCTTCGAGGTGATGATAATCTCGCGGTTACCGCGCTTGATCTTGCCGAACGATACCTCGCCGTCGATTTCCGACACGATCGCCGGGTTCGACGGATTACGGGCTTCGAACAGCTCGGTCACACGCGGCAGACCACCGGTGATGTCACCGCCCGACTTGCCGACGGCACGCGGAATCTTGATCAGGATATCGCCGGCCTTGATCCTGGCGTTGTCCTTCACGACGACGTGCGCCGAAACGGGCAGGTTGTACTGCTTGACCTCCTCGCCCTCCTTGTTTACGATCTTGATGACGGGGTTCTTGGTCTTGTCCTTCGACTCGATGACCACCTTCTCCGAAAGGCCGGTCTGTTCGTCACGCTCCTCACGGTAGGTAATACCCTCGACGACGCTGTCGTAAACGGCCTTACCTTCGTATTCGGAGATGATAACGGCATTGTACGGATCCCATTCGCAGATCAGGTCGCCCTTCTTGACCTCGGCACCGTCCGCCATGAAAAGCGTCGCGCCGTAGGGCAGGTTGTGCGTATAGAGTACGATCTCGGTCTTCGGGTCAACGATGCGGAATTCCGACTGGCGCGAAATGACGATGTTGATCGCCTCGCCGGCGGCATTCTTGCCCTTCACGGTACGCAGCTCGTCGATCTCCAGACGGCCTTCGTATTTCGAAACGACATTGGTCTCGACCGCCGAGCCACCGGCCACACCACCGACGTGGAACGTACGGAGGGTAAGCTGCGTACCCGGCTCGCCGATCGACTGCGCCGCGATGACACCCACGACTTCGCCCTTCTGCACCATGCGGGCAGTGGCAAGGTTGCGGCCGTAGCACTTCGCGCATACGCCCCGGCGTGCCTCGCAGGTCAGCACCGAGCGGATCTCCACCGATTCGAGCGGCGATTTCTCGATCGCCTCGGCAATCGCCTCGGTGATCTCCTCGCCTGCCTTGCAGATGACCTCACCCGTCAGCGGATGGATCACGTCGTTCAGGGCGACACGGCCCAGAATACGATCGTAGAGGGTCTGCACGACGTCGTCGTTGCGCTTGATGGCCGTAGCAGTCAAGCCGCGGAGCGTACCACAGTCCTCCTCGTTGATGATCACGTCCTGCGCAACGTCCACCAGACGACGGGTCAGATAACCTGCGTCGGCGGTCTTAAGCGCGGTATCGGCAAGACCCTTACGGGCACCGTGCGTCGAAATGAAGTACTCCAGCACCGAAAGTCCCTCCTTGAAGTTCGAGAGGATCGGGTTCTCGATGACCTGCTGACCGCCCTCGACGCCCGACTTCTGCGGCTTGGCCATAAGACCGCGCATACCGCTCAGCTGACGAATCTGCTCCTTCGAACCACGGGCGCCGGAGTCGAGCATCATGTATACCGGGTTGAAACCGTCGTCGTCCTTGATCAGCGTGTCGATCACGACCTTCGTGAGCTTGGTATTGATGTTCGTCCAGACGTCGATGATCTGGTTGTAACGTTCGTTGTTGGTGATAAGACCCATGTTGTAGTCCTCCATGATGGCGTCCGAACGCTCGTAACCTTCCTGTACGAGTTTCTCCTTGGCGTCGGGGATAATCACGGCGTCGAGGTTGAACGACAGGCCGCCGCGGAATGCCATGCGGTAACCCATGTCCTTGATATCGTCGAGGAACGCTGCCACCTTGTCGGCACCGGCCTTCTTCATCACCACCGCGATGATGTCGCGCAGCGAACGCTTCGTGAGGATCTCGTTGATGTAACCCACCTCCTTGGGTACCACCTGGTTGAAGAGGATTCGGCCGATGGTCGTCTCCTTCAGCTCGCGTACCGGGTTGCCGTCCGCGTCGATATCGTCCACCATACACTTCACAATGGCGTGCAGGTCCGCCTGACGCTCGTTGTAGGCGATGATAGCCTCCTCAGGACCGTAGAATACGCGGCCTTCGCCCTTCACGCCCTTGCGGGGTTTGGTGATGTAGTAGAGGCCGAGTACCATGTCCTGCGACGGCACGGTGATGGGTGCGCCGTTGGCGGGGTTAAGAACGTTGTGCGAACCGAGCATCAGCAGCTGCGCCTCCAGGATGGCGGCATTGCCCAGGGGCAGGTGCACGGCCATCTGGTCGCCGTCGAAGTCGGCGTTGAACGCCGTACATGCCAGCGGGTGGAGCTGCATTGCCTTGCCCTCGATCAGCTTGGGCTGGAAGGCCTGGATACCGAGGCGGTGCAGCGTCGGGGCACGGTTCATCAGCACGGGGTGTCCCTTTATGACATTCTCCAGAATACCCCAGATCACGGGGTCTTTCCGGTCGATGATCTTCTTTGCGGATTTCACCGTCTTCACGATTCCGCGCTCGATGAGCTTGCGGATCACGAACGGCTTGTAAAGTTCGGCCGCCATGTCCTTCGGAATACCCATCTCGTGCATCTTCAGCTCAGGGCCGACGACGATGACCGAACGGGCCGAATAATCGACACGCTTACCCAGCAGGTTCTGACGGAAACGTCCCTGCTTGCCCTTGAGCGAATCCGACAGCGACTTGAGCGGACGGTTCGACTCGTTCTTCACGGCATTGCTCTTGCGCGAGTTGTCGAACAGCGAGTCCACAGCTTCCTGCAACATACGCTTCTCGTTGCGCAGGATCACCTCCGGCGCCTTGATCTCGATCAGGCGTTTCAGACGGTTGTTACGGATGATGACACGACGGTAGAGGTCGTTCAGGTCGGACGTGGCGAAACGTCCGCCGTCCAGCGGCACCAGCGGGCGCAACTCGGGCGGGATCACCGGAATGACGTTCAGCACCATCCATTCGGGTTTGTTCTTGCCCCCCGACGCACGGAACGACTCGATGACGTTCAGGCACTTGAGCGCTTCGCCCTTACGCTGCTGCGACGTTTCGGTCGAAGCCTTGTGGCGCAGCGCGTAGGACATCGAATCGAGGTCCACGGTCTTCAGAAGCGTGTAGATCGCCTCGGCGCCCATCTGCGCGACAAACTTGTTGGGATCGCTGTCATCCAGCGCCTGATTGCCCTTCGGCAGCGCGGCCAGCACGTCGAGATACTCCTTCTCCGAAAGCGTGGCCAGACGCTCGATGCCCTGCCCGGCGGCGGCGCCGGCGTTGATCACGACGTAACGCTCGTAATAGATGATCGCCTCCAGCTTCTTCGACGGAATACCCAGCAGGTAACCGATCTTCGAGGGCAGCGAACGGAAGTACCAGATGTGAACCACGGGCACGACCAGCGAAATGTGGCCCATACGCTCGCGGCGCACCTTCTTCTCGGTCACCTCCACACCGCAGCGGTCGCAGACGATGCCCTTGTAGCGGATACGCTTGTACTTGCCGCAATGGCATTCGTAGTCCTTGACGGGACCGAAAATGCGTTCGCAGAACAGACCGTCGCGCTCAGGCTTGTAGGTACGGTAGTTAATGGTTTCGGGCTTGAGCACCTCGCCGCTCGACTGTGCCAGGATCTCCTCGGGGGAGGCCAGGCCTATCGAAATCTGGCTGTAACCATTATTCGTCTTATTGTCTTTGGAAATTGACATATTTGTTCTTCGTTTTTCTTATCCTAAATACACCTTACTCGAGTTTGACCGACAGGGCCAGGCCGCGCAACTCGTGCAGCAGCACGTTCATGGCCTCGGGAATACCCGGTTTGGGCAGGTTCTCGCCCTTGACGATCGCCTCGTAAGCCTTGGCACGTCCCATCACGTCGTCGGACTTGATGGTCAGAATCTCCTGCAGGATGTTCGCGGCGCCGAAGCCTTCGAGCGCCCAAACCTCCATCTCACCGAAACGCTGTCCACCGAACTGGGCCTTACCGCCGAGCGGCTGCTGCGTGATGAGCGAGTACGGGCCGATCGAACGGGCGTGCATCTTGTCGTCGATCATATGGCCCAGTTTGAGCATGTAGATCACGCCCACCGTAGCCGGCTGGTCGAACTTCTCACCGGTGCCGCCGTCGTAGAGGTACGTACGGCCGCTGTGCGGGATGCCCGCCTTGGCGGTGTACTCGTTGATCTGGTCGAGCGAGGCACCGTCGAAGATCGGCGTTGCGAACTTCAGGCCCAACTCGCGGCCGGCCCATCCGAGCACGGTCTCGTAGATCTGTCCCAGGTTCATTCGCGAAGGCACACCCAGCGGGTTCAGGCAGATGTCGACGATCGTACCGTCCTCGAGGAACGGCATATCCTCGTCGCGCACGATACGGGCGACGATACCCTTGTTACCGTGGCGGCCGGCCATCTTGTCACCCACCTTCAGCTTACGCTTCTTGGCGATGTAGACCTTGGCCATCTGGATAACGCCGGTCTGCGGGAGCTCGTCACCGTTGGTGATGTTGTACTTCTCGCGCTTGATGACGGCATCGGCCTTCTTCCACTCGATGGTATAATTATTAATGGTAGCCTCGATCAACGCATCGGTATGGGCATCGCCCGTCCACTTGCACGAACCGAGGTTCAGGTAACCCATCACCACGCCCGTCTTCTCGTCGGTCGACTTGCGGGCGATCTCCTCGAGCAGTTTCTGCGAGAACTTCGTGCCTGCGGGATAGAGTTCCACGCCGAAGTAGTCGGTGATACCCGTCGTGGCCTTGCCCTGGAGCAGCGTCCACAGCTTGGCGACCAGGCGCTTCGTCAGCTCCGAAATCTCGGCTGCGAACTTCTCGTCGAGCTTCTCGAGCTGCGCCTTCTCGGCGCTCTTGCCCTTCTTACCCTCCTTGTTCGCACGGCTGTAAAGCCTCGTGTCGATGACCACGCCGTGCAGCGACGGCTGCGCCTTGAGCGAAGCGTCCTTCACGTCGCCGGCCTTGTCGCCGAAGATGGCGCGCAACAGTTTCTCCTCGGGCGAGGGGTCGCTCTCGCCCTTGGGGGTGATTTTACCGATCAGGATGTCGCCCGGATGTACGTTGGCACCGATGCGGATGATACCGTTCGCATCGAGATCTTTGGTGGCGTCCTCGCTTACGTTCGGAATATCCGAGGTCAGTTCCTCGACACCGCGCTTGGTGTCGCGCACCTCCATGATATACTCGTCGACGTGCACCGACGTGAAGATATCCTCACGCTGGATACGCTCCGAGATCACGATGGCATCCTCGAAGTTGTAACCCTTCCAGGGCATGAACGCCACTTTCAGGTTGCGGCCCAGGGCCAGCTCGCCGTGTTGCGTCGAGTAACCCTCGGTCAGGATCTGCCCCTTCACGACCTTGTCGCCCGTCAGTACGGCGGGCTTGAGCGTGATGGAGGTATTCTGGTTCGTACGGCGGTAACGCGGAAGTTCGTAGGTCGTGACTTCCGGTTCGAACGAGGCCAATACCTCGTCTTCCGTACGCTCGTATTTGATCTGTATCTTGGTAGCGTCGGCGAAAACGACCTCGCCGTCGCCCTCGGCCACAATCTGGATGCGGCTGTCGGAGATCATATCCTTCTCGATACCCGTGCCGACGATCGGGGCTTCCGATGTTACCAGGGGCACGGCCTGGCGCATCATGTTCGAGCCCATCAACGCACGGTTGGCGTCGTCGTGCTCGAGGAACGGGATGAGGCTGGCCGCAATCGAAGCGATCTGGTTCGGAGCCACGTCCATCAGGTTCACCTCGTCCGCCGTAACCACGGGGAAATCGGCTCCCTGACGCGCCTTGATACGCTCGGGTTGCAGGAAATTGCCCTCGTCGTCGATCGGCATGTTCGACTGCGCCACAATCTTGCCCTCTTCCTCCTCGGCCGAGTAGTAGTGGATGTGCGAGTTGTCCAGGTCGATCCGGCCGTTCTCCACCGTGCGGTAAGGCGTCTCGATGAATCCCATCGGTGAAATCTTCGCATAAACGCACAGCGACGAGATCAGACCGATGTTGGGGCCTTCCGGCGATTCGATCGGGCAGAGGCGGCCGTAATGCGTGTAGTGTACGTCTCGCACCTCGAAACCGGCACGGTCGCGCGAAAGGCCGCCGGGGCCGAGGGCCGACAGACGGCGTTTGTGCGTAATTTCGGCCAGCGGGTTGATCTGATCCATGAACTGCGAGAGCTGCGACGTCCCGAAGAACGAGTTGATCACCGACGACAGCGTTTTGGCATTGATCAGGTCGACCGGAGTGAACACCTCGTTGTCACGTACGTTCATGCGCTCGCGGATCGTACGCGCCATGCGCACGAAGCCCACCGAGAACTGGTTCGACAACTGTTCGCCCACGGTGCGGACACGGCGGTTCGACAGGTGGTCGATATCGTCGACGTCGGCCTTCGAGTTGATCAGCTGGATCAGGTATTTGATAATGGCGATGATGTCCTCGCGCGTCAACGTGCGAATGGCCGGATCGGTATCCAGATCCAGCTTCTTGTTGATACGGTAACGGCCCACGTCGCCCAGGTCGTAACGCTTGTCCGAGAAGAACAGCTTCTCGATGACGTCGCGTGCCGTAGCCTCATCGGGCGGCTCCGAAGCGCGCAGCTGCCTGTAAATATATACGACAGCCTCCTTCTCGGAGTTGCAGGGGTCTTTCTGCAGGGTATTGTATATGATCGAAAAATCAATGCCCGAGAGGTTCTCCTTATGCAGGAGGATCGTCTTGGCACCGCTTTCGAGGATCTGCTCCACATGCTCTTCCTGGAGAACGGTCTCGCGGTCTACGATCACGTTGTTACGCTCGATGGAAACCACCTCGCCCGTATCCTCGTCCACGAAGTCCTCGACCCAGGTCGAAAGCACACGTGCGGCGAGCTTGCGGCCCACGGCCTTCTTGAGGTTGGCCTTCGTGACCTTCACTTCGTCTGCCAGGTCGAAAATCTCGAGGATCTGCTGGTCGGCCTCATAACCGATGGCACGCAGCAGCGTAGTGACGGGCAACTTCTTTTTACGGTCGATGTAGGCATACATCACGTTGTTGATGTCCGTAGCGAACTCTATCCACGAACCCTTGAAGGGGATGATACGCGCCGAATAGAGTTTCGTGCCGTTGGTGTGCATGCTCTGGCCGAAGAACACACCCGGCGAACGATGCAACTGGGATACGATGACACGCTCCGCACCATTGATGACGAACGTACCGCGTTCTGTCATATAGGGAATCGTACCGAAGTACACGTCCTGAACGACGACGCCGAAATCTTCGTGCTCGTCGTCCGTGCAGTAAAGCTTGAGTTTGGCTTTCAGGGAACGCTGTACGTCAGCCCGCGCTCCAGACACTCCTCGATCGAGTAGCGCGGCGGGTCGATATAGTAGTCGATGAACTCCAGAACGAAATTGTTCCGGGTATCCGTAATGGGGAAATTCTCCTGAAACACCTTGTACAGCCCCTCGCTCTTGCGGTTTTCGGCCGTGGTGTCCATTTGGAAAAAGTCCCGGAATGATTTAAGCTGTACCTCCAGCAGATCCGGATAGGGCACCCGGTTCTTGACTGTCGAAAAGCTAATTCTTTGTTGTGTTTTTGCTGTGGACATCGTAAAATCCAAATTATGTTGAAGTGTAATTCTGGTGGGTTACGCTCCCCGAGTTGCTGGGCATCCGATTATCCCGCCAATGCCCCCGTTTGCAGGCGCAATTCGCCTCGGGAGCATCCATTTCCAAAGAGTGGACACAGCTCCTGCTCGGCACTTCCAGTCTTTAGACCAAGAAAAGGCATAGAGCTTACACGCCGGTAAGCCCTATACCTGATTCGTCTGAGCAGACTTAAGCAGCAATGCTACTTAAGCTCAACTTCAGCACCAGCCTCCTCGAGCTGAGCCTTGATCGACTCGGCCTCTTCCTTGGAGACACCCTCCTTAACGGCCTTGGGAGCACCGTCGACGAGAGCCTTCGCATCACCCAGCGACAGGCCAGCGATATCCTTAACGACCTTGATAACCTGGAGCTTGGCCTGGCCGGCGGTCTTCAGGATCACGTCGAAAGTCGATTTCTCGGCAACAGCAGCCTCGCCTGCGCCGGCAGCAGGAGCTGCAACGGCAACAGCGGCAGCAGCCGGTTCAATGCCATACTCCTCCTTGAGGATGGTAGCCAATTCGTTTACCTCGGTAACCTTGAGGTTTACCAGTTCTTCAGCAAGTTTCTTTACGTCTGCCATAGTTGTAAGCTTATTCAATTTCTTTTTTAATTCTTGATTGTGATTAGTTGTTTCTCGATTCGAGCGTCTTCACGATGCCCGCGATCTTTTGGCCTGCATTAGCCTGCAATGCAGAAATAACATTCTTCGCCGGGGACTGGAGCAGGGCAATGATATCGCCGATAAGCTCTTCCTTCGACTTGATGTTGCACAGAGCGTCCAACTGATTGTCGCCCACGTAAACGCACCCTTCGGCGAAAGCTGCCTTCAGGACGGGTTTCTCGGACTTCTTGCGGAATTCCTTGATCAGAACCGCAGGAGCCTTTGCTACGTTCGCGAACATAATCGAGGTGGGACCCTCCAATACTTTTACCAGTTCAGCGTCAGCCTTCTCAACCTTCTCGAGCGCCTCGGCCAGCAGTGTGTTCTTCACTACGACCAGTTTGATGTCGCTCTCGTAGCACTTGCGGCGCAGGGCAGCGGTCTGCTCGGCGTTCAGTGCCTCGATATCGGCGATGTAGAAGTGAGGATAAGCCTGGAGCTGCTCGGCGATGGCGTTAATAACGACCAGTTTTTCTTCCTTTGTCATCTCTTCTCTCCTCCTTCTATTTGGTTTCTACTGATTTGGAATCAATCTGCAAGCCGGGACTCATCGTGGTCGAGAGATAGATACTCTTCACATAAGAACCTTTAGCAGCAGCCGGTTTCAACTTCAGGATCATACCCAGCACCTCTTTCGCATTGTCTACGATCTGGTCTGCCGAGAATGAAACCTTACCTACCGAAGTGTGAATGATACCGAATTTGTCGACCTTGAAGTCGATCTTACCCGATTTCACTTCCTGAACGGCTTTGCCCACCTCCATCGTAACCGTACCGGTCTTGGGGTTAGGCATCAGGCCGCGGGGACCCAGAATACGGCCCAGCGCACCAACCTTGCCCATTACGTTCGGCGTGCAGATGATAACGTCAACGTCGGTCCAGCCGCCCTTGATCTTATCAACAAACTCGTCCAAACCTACGTAATCGGCGCCGGCAGCCTGTGCTTCGGCCTCCTTTTCGGGAGTACACAGCACGAGCACACGCACCTGCTTACCCGTACCGTGGGGCAGCGTCACGACGCCACGCACCATCTGGTTGGCCTTGCGGGGGTCAACGCCCAGGCGGACGTCGATATCAACGGACGCGTCGAATTTCGTGAACGTAATTTCCTTCAGAAGAGCGGCGGCCTCCGAGAGCTTGTAAGCCTTAGCGGCTTCCACCTTAGCGTAGGCGATCTTTTGATTTTTTGTCAACTTACTCATCTTCGATTACATATTAGGAAATTCACCGACGACGTTGATACCCATACTACGAGCGGTACCAGCAATCATACGCATAGCAGCTTCCAGGGTAAAGCAGTTCATGTCAGGCATTTTGTCCTGAGCAATCTCGCGCACCTGATCCCACGTCACCTGACCGACCTTGTCGCGGTTAGGCTGTGCGGAACCCTTCTGCACCTTGGCTGCTTCCTTGAGCTGAATAGCTACAGGCGGCTGTTTTACAACGAAATCAAACGACTTGTCGCTGTAAACCGTGATGATGACCGGAAGAACTTTTCCTGCCTTGTCCTGGGTACGCGCATTGAACTGCTTGCAGAAGTCCATGATATTGACTCCCTTAGAACCCAATGCGGGACCAACCGGGGGCGAAGGATTGGCGGCACCACCTTTGATCTGCAATTTAATAAATGCAGCAACCTCTTTTGCCATAGTTTTCCTTGGTTAATTATTCTTTTTCTACTTGTGTGAAACCCAACTCCATAGGAGTTTTGCGCCCGAATATCTTCACCGATACCGTGAGTTTCTTGCGCTCGTTGTCGACGGCCTCGATGGTACCCTGGAAGCTTGAGAAAGGGCCATCGGTGACCTTGACGGTCTCGCCGACAAAGAATGGAACTTCGTTTTCCTCCTCCATGGCATTCATCTCGTCGACGCGGCCGAGGATTCGCGCCACCTCCTGCGGACGCAGGGGCGTGGCATTCATCTTGCGGCTGTCCTCCTTGGTATCGCCGAGGAAACCCAGCACATTGGGAGTATTACGAATTATAATCGGAATCTGACCTACAAACGCGGCCTCCACCAATACGTAGCCCGGATAAGAAACCTTCTCCTTGGAGACTTTCTTTCCGTTGCGGATGGTGTATACCTTTTCGGTGGGAATCAGCACCTGAGATATGTACTCCTCCAGATTATTATGGCGGATTTCGGCCTCGATATACTCTTTGACCTTGTTCTCCTTACCGCCGATGGCACGGACGACATACCACTGTTTTTTTATCTCGCTCATCGTTTCAGCAACAATTAACGGCCAAAACCACCCAGCACCTTGTAAATCAGAGCCATCAGGTTCTCGAACGACAAGTCCATCGCCAATACGACGATAGCGAAGATGACCGAAGCCACCATCACGACGATCGTAGAGCTCTGGAGCTGCGGGAACGTAGGCCACGTCACCTTGTTTACAAGCTCGTTGTAGGATTCTTTAACGTAATTAAACATATCTTCTTCTTTTACTTTTGGCAGGAGCAGAGAGATTCGAACTCCCATCAACGGTTTTGGAGACCGCTATTCTACCCTTGAACTATGCTCCTAAAAGCGGGAAGCGGTGCGGAACACCGCTTCCCTATGGTTGTGAAAATTATTTCACGATCTTCAGGATCTGACCGGCACCTACCGTACGGCCACCCTCGCGGATTGCGAAACGCAGACCTTCGTTGATAGCTACGGGGTAGATCAGCTTCACGGTGATGGTTACGTGGTCACCCGGCATAACCATGTCAACGCCTGCGGGCAGGTGAACCTCACCGGTCACGTCCATCGTACGCAGATAGAACTGGGGACGATAGTTGTTGTGGAACGGCGTGTGACGGCCACCCTCTTCCTTCTTCAGGATGTAGACCTCAGCCTCGAACTCGGTGTGCGGGTGATCGAGCCGGGTTTAGCGACTACCATACCGCGCTTAACCTCTTTCTGTCGATACCGCGGAGCAGCAGACCTACGTTGTCGCCGGCCTCGCCCTCGTCGAGCAGCTTGCGGAACATCTCGACACCCGTACAGGTCGAAGTCAGGGTCTTCTCCTCGAGACCTACGATCTCGACGGGATCACCTACGTGGATGATACCGGTCTCGATACGGCCCGTTACGACGGTACCACGGCCGGTGATCGAGAATACGTCCTCGACAGGCATCAGGAACGGCTTCTCGTTCTCACGCTGCGGGATGGGAATATAGTTGTCGACAGCATCCATGAGCTCCATGATCTTGTCCTCCCACTGCGGCTCGCCGTTCAGGCCACCAAGTGCGGAACCACGGATAACGGGCGCGTTGTCACCGTCGTACTCGTATTTCGAAAGCAGGTCGCGAACCTCCATCTCGACCAGGTCGAGCATTTCGGGGTCGTCAACCATGTCGCACTTGTTCAGGAAAACTACAATACGCGGCACGTTCACCTGACGGGCGAGCAGCACGTGCTCGTTGGTCTGGGGCATCGGGCCGTCCGTTGCGGCAACTACCAGAATGGCACCGTCCATCTGAGCGGCACCGGTAACCATGTTCTTCACATAGTCGGCGTGTCGGGGCAGTCTACGTGAGCATAGTGGCGGTTAGCCGTCTGGTACTCAACGTGCGAAGTGTTGATCGTGATACCACGCTCTTTCTCCTCGGGAGCGTTGTCGATGGAGTCGAACGAGCGGAGCTCCGACAGACCTTTCTTTGCCAGAACGGTCGTGATTGCAGCGGTAAGGGTGGTCTTACCGTGGTCAACGTGTCCGATGGTACCGATGTTCACATGCGGTTTCGAACGGTCGAATTTTTCTTTTGCCATAGTATTAAGTATTTAAAGTATTGTTAAAAATTGCTTTAAAGTTTTAAAATTCATTTCGCAGAACAAGCGGGCGACACAAACGTCCCCTATCAACCGATAGGAGACGTCCGTATCACACGCTTCTGCGTCTTGAGCGGAAGACGAGGCTCAAACTCGCGACCCTCAGCTTGGAAGGCTGATGCTCTATCAACTGAGCTACTTCCGCAAAAATATACCGTATCAGAGTCTACCCTTTCCTCCGCGCCGTCCGTCGATCGGACACCGCCGAAGATCTTGCAACTCAACCGGCACTCTTTCTTAGTGGGAAGTGATGGATTCGAACCACCGAAGGCGTAAGCCAGCAGATTTACAGTCTGCCCCATTTGGCCACTCTGGTAACTTCCCAAGTTGTCTGCCCCTGAAAGATCGGCTCGCTTTTTGCGCGGGTCTTCCCCGTGAGGCTTTCGTTGCGCCGCTGCTCGTGTTCCGGAAGACCTTCGTCTTTCCGCTTCTCTTGCATCGGCTTTCCGAGCCGATGGAGGGATTCGAACCCCCGACCAGCTGATTACAAATCAGCTGCTCTGGCCAACTGAGCTACATCGGCAAAATCAACCGTTTTGGATTGCAAAAGTAGGCATAAAAAATTTACCAGCCAAATAAATCCCGATAAATTTTCTACTTTTTTACTCTTCTCAAAGAACGTCATTCAGCCGCCGTTATTTCAGGGATGAAATCGGGTGCAAAGATAGGAAAAGTTTTATATTTTACAACAGCTTATCCGAAAAATATCACCCCGGCGGCCGAAGGTTACCACCTTCCCGCCCGGAACGGCTCCGCACCATACCGCGAGCCAGAGCTAAAAGCCACCACACCTATTATATATTAACAATAATATAAATCACGGGAAATTCGTTATCTTTGGCCGGACAAACACAATACGCCATGAACGCGATCCCCCTGCCCGATGACTTCGGGTTACGCCCGCTCCGTGCGGACGACGCCCCGGACATCTTTACGGCCATAGACACGCAGCGCGAACACCTCGGGCGCTGGCTCCCGTTCGTGGCCGCGACGCACCGCGTGGAACAGACCCGCGAAGTGGTCGCCGCCATGCTGGCCGACCCGGCCAACCCGGTCTTCACGCTGCGCGTCGGGGATGCCTTCGCGGGGCTTATCGGGTTCAAATCGGCGGACAGCACCACCCTCACCATCGAGATCGGCTACTGGCTTCGCTCCGAATACCAGGGACGGGGACTCATGACCGCAGCCGCAGAAGCGCTCTGCCGCATGGCCTTCGGGCAAATGGGCATGGAGAATGTCGAAATCAAATGCGCCGCAGGCAACCTGCGGAGCAACCGGATCCCGCTGCGCCTCGGCTTCAGGCTCGACCGCATCGAAGTACGCGGCGAGCAGCTCGCCGACGGGGAGTTCGTCGATCTGAACGTCTACCTGCTGGAGCGCTGAAAAGAAGCGGAGAAGCCCACAGCCTCTCCGTTTCCACAATCCGACAACAAACCCAAGCTGCCGGCATATGCTCTCCGTCTGCGGACGGTACGGGACAAATCCCCTACTACCCTTCCTTGATCGAAGCGATCAGCTGGGCAGGCGTCGCCTGCAGGTAATTCTTGCAGAAACGGCTGAACTGCGTATAGTGGCGGAACCCATACTTGTTCATCAGCGCCTTCGTGCTGTCTTCGCCGTCGCGTATGTCCGAGAAAATCTTGAGTGCCTTCTGGCGCATCATCCAATGGTAAACGCTATCGTTGAAATGCTCGGCAAAACGACGCTTGAACACCGAAAGGCTCATGCCCGCAAGGGCAGCCAGCTCGGCTACGCCCTGTGCCTTGTCGTAGTTATTGCACACGAAGACACGGAAATTGTCCTGCGGCTGAATCATCGACTGGAAGAAATAGGCATGCTCGGTCGGCGTATAAAGCACCTTGATCATCATGAAAAGCTCCGTAGCCTTCATCTTGTGGTAGCGGGAACAACCGCTCATCTCCGGGATCATGAAAAGCCCTTCGAGCAACCGCTCGATCGACGGATGCATCGCCAGTTTGGGCACGTCCTCATTGGGAATGACCGTATCATAGGGCATCACCTTGTCGAAAATGTCCTGTTCGCAGAATTCGATCCTGTGGATCAGCGACAGCACGACAATATTGGCCTCGTCCTGGGCCGTCGCAACGAATCTTTCTCCGCGTGCCAGGCACACATACTGCCTCGAGGTCACCAGGCACATCGTCTCGCCATGCTCTATCATAAGCGCCCCCGACATGACGAAAAGGATACGCACCATACGGTCGGCAGAGAAAGTCACGCCCTCGCCGGGTGTGAGGGTCATCTGTGCAAAACGGCAATAATTCGAATCGCCGATGCGGCGGAACGGCGCAGGAAACGTAGGACAACTACTACAATCCGCAGGACAATTCTCCTTTAATGCCAGCTCCACAAACTGCGGTTTGATCTGATCCATATATTCGATTGATTGTTTAACTGTTCAAAGTTACACAAAAAAATCATAACCAACAAAAAACAAACACTTTCGTCCACCCTTTTTGCATACAAAAGCACCTTGCTGCCGTAAATTTCCACTTCTACACAGAAGGCTGCAAAATTTCCAACATGCAAAAAAAAGTGCGTAAACCTTGCCGGCAAGGCATATCGGCCCGAAATCCCAGTCCCATGTCACAGTAGCCTCAAACGGCCAAAT
>JBKSUH010000040.1:0-14936 GCA_047233565.1 Alistipes sp. | reverse complement strand
CTACCCGACTGAGCTACATCCACCGTGTGACCGTCGAACGGTCGTATCGGGATGCAAATGTAATACACTTTTTTTGTCCGTGCAAAAAAAACGGTGAAAAATCTTCGGGAAAATGCCCCGGGTGACAAAATGGCAGGCCGGACTGTACCTTTGTCACCTGGCGTCTGCCAAAAAACGGTTGGCACATCTATTGATGGGACTATGGGTGCTAACGCGCAACAAACTATTCAATAATAAACTAAAAACTGAAAAGCTATGAATGTAAAACCATTATCGGACCGTGTGCTGATTCTGCCGAATCCTGCGGAGGAGAAGACGGCGGGCGGATTGATCATCCCCGACACGGCGAAGGAGAAACCGCTGGCAGGTAAAGTAGTGCAGCTGGCCCCGGCACCTCGGAGGTCAAGATGGAGGTCAAGGCGGCGATCAGGTGCTTTACGGCAAGTATGCAGGTCAGGAGATTCAGATCGACGGCGTCGACTACCTGATCATGAAACAGAGTGATATTTTAGCGATCATCTAATAAAGGAAAACATCATGGCAAAGGATATCAAATACAATGTTGAGGCGCGCGAGCTGCTCAAGGAGGGTGTCGATGCGCTGTCGAATGCAGTGAAGGTGACGCTGGGCCCCAAAGGCCGTAATGTGATCATCGACAAGAAATTCGGTGCGCCGCAGATCACCAAGGACGGTGTGACGGTGGCCAAGGAGGTGGAGCTCGAAGACGCTTTCGCCAACATGGGCGCCCAGATGGTACGCGAGGTCGCTTCGAAGACCAACGACGATGCCGGCGACGGTACGACGACCGCCACGGTGCTCGCACAGTCGATCATCGGCGTAGGCCTGAAGAACGTGACGGCCGGTGCCAATCCGATGGATCTCAAACGCGGCATCGACAAGGCGGTGCTGAAGGTCGTGGAGTCGCTGCGCAAGCAGAGTCAGGAGGTCGGCACGGACTTCGCCAAGATCGAGCAGGTCGCCACCATTTCGGCCAACAACGACGAGACGATCGGCAAGCTGATCGCCGAGGCGATGGGCAAGGTGAACAAGGAGGGCGTCATCACCGTCGAGGAGGCCAAAGGCACCGAGACCCACGTGGAGGTGGTCGAAGGCATGCAGTTCGACCGCGGTTATATCTCGGCTTACTTTATGACCGATCCCGAAAAGATGGAGGCGCAGCTTGAAAAGCCTTACATCCTGATTACCGACAAGAAGGTTTCGACGATGAAGGAGCTGATGGGCGTGCTGGAGCCGGTGGCTCAGAGCGGCCGTTCGCTGCTGATCATTGCCGAGGACGTGGACGGCGAGGCTCTTTCGGCGCTCGTTGTCACAAGCTGCGCGGCACGCTGAAAATCGCGGCCTGCAAGGCTCCGGGCTTCGGCGACCGCCGCAAGGAGATGCTCGAAGACATCGCCATCCTGACGGGTGCTACCGTGATCTCGACCGATAAGGGTATGAAGATCGAGGATGCCGACCTTTCGATGCTCGGAACGGCCGACAAGGTGACGCTCAACAAGGAGAACACCACGATCGTGGACGGCGCCGGCAAGAAGGAGGAGATCGCGGCCCGTGTGGCTCAGATCCGCGCTTCGATCGAGAAAGCCACGTCGGACTACGACAAGGAGAAGCTGCAGGAGCGTCTTGCCAAGCTCGCCGGAGGTGTCGCCGTGCTGTATGTGGGCGCCGCTACCGAGGTGGAGATGAAAGAGAAGAAAGACCGTGTGGACGACGCGCTGGCCGCAACCCGCGCCGCAGTCGAAGAGGGTATCGTTCCGGGTGGCGGTGTGGCATCATCCGCGCTACGGCGGCTCTCGAAGGCATGAAGGGCGACAACGAGGACCAGACGACGGGTATCCAGATCGTGAAACGTGCGATCGAGGAGCCGCTGCGCCAGATCGTCGAGAACGCCGGCGGCGAAGGTTCGGTCGTTGTCAACAAGGTGAAGGAGGGCAAGGATGCCTTCGGTTACAACGCCCGCGACGACAAGTATGAAGACTTGTTGAAGGCCGGTATCATCGACCCGACGAAGGTGTCGCGCGTTGCGCTGGAGAATGCCGCTTCGATCGCTTCGATGTTCCTGACCACCGAATGCGTGCTGGCGGAGAAGAAATCCGATGCTCCCGCCATGCCTGCTATGCCCGCAGGCGGTATGGGCGGCATGATGTAACGGATTCCCATTATAAGCGGATTTCGCCATCCCTCGAACGGGGCGAATGGAATGTACCTCAAGTACTATCCGTTCGTCCCGTTCTTCACGATGCCCGGACCGGTTCGTTTGCCGGCCGTTTTCGTACCTTTGCGGCGGAAAGATGCCGTTATGAAAAGGAATACTCTACGCCGGCTGGCCTCGGCCAGGGCGATTGTCAATCCGTTCATCAAACAGGGGTTGAGCCGCTGATTTCTCGCCGATGAATTTCGCGGCCTGCGCTTCACCGTTGTCGGAATCACTCTTCGCACACCTGGCATCGCGGCACGTGGCGCGAGATCAGCGCAGCACCGGCGGCTGGCAACTGATCCTGATCAATATGTTCATGGGCTATACGGCCTCTATTTCGGAGTCGATTCGTCAGCGGGGCCATCAGCTGATCGTCATGGCCTGCCGCTGATCAACGTTGCTGGCACCGTGGCCAGCAACGACCGCCTGAACCGTTACAAGGTCGAGTCTTGCGGTGAGCCTCGCGGGACTGCTGCTGATCGTCGGCACGGGCAGCGACGGTTCGCCGCCGACTGGCGCGGCATCGGGGGTATCGTCCTGCTGCTGGCCTGCATCCTGTTCCAGGGCTATTCCGCGATTTCGGTTTCGGAGGACAAGGGCAAGGTCGACCTGATTTTCCTGGAATGCCGTGCAGATGTTTTCGGCGGCCTGCTGATTTACGGCGTGGGCATCGCGGCGGAGGGTTTCACCCCCTTCTGGGCCAAGCCATGGTTTTACGAGTCCGGCGTGCTGGTCTTCATCTCGGCCCGCCTTCAGTTTCTGGTTCATGGCCCTGCGCACCGAGGGCATGAAGGTCAGCGACATCAATATGTGCCGTTTGATCAATCCTGTCCTGGGGCCGCTGAGCTGGATCATGCTGCCCGGCGAATACCCCGATTTTAGCTCCGTGCGGGCATGGCGGTCATCGTCAGTTCGCTGGTCATCTACTTCCGGGGCGAGACGATCGTGCAACGGTGGCGGCGCGCCGGCATTGATCAAACGGACCGTCCCCGAAGGAACGGTCCGTTTCGCCGTATCTCTTGCCGCATTTGCGGTTCAATGCTTTCCATATGCCGGCCGGAGGGGTGCAGGGGAGCGGTGTTTCCGGCGGGCTTACGGCATCCATTCAGAATGCCCTCGATTTCGCCGCACGCCATGCTTCGAACTCGGCATAGGTGCGCACGCCGTCGCAACCGCCTGGTAGTATTCGATGCCCATGATCTTCACCTCGTCGGGCGTGTCGTACTTGATTTGCAGGACGGTGCGGCGCGTCTCGTCGGTCAGTACGGCGCTGATTCGGTCGGCCACGCGTTCGAAATAGCGTCCCAGCGAGCCGGTGCGTGGATCATGTCGATCTGCCAGAGCCGTTCGTCGGCGTCGGCATACCACGCATGCCATTCGGACACTGGTCCTGCGCGTCGAGCAGGTTTCCGTACTCGATGCGACGGATGCGGGGATTTTCGGCCAGCCGGCCATGGCGGCGAAGCTGTCGGCCACGCGGAGCGGTGAGGTAGATGGCGATGTCGCGGTGCTTCATCAGCAGACCCGTGCGGGCAGCCTACGAGGTTCGCTTCGGCGCCCACCGAGCGCCAGATGGCCTCCATCGGTGTCGCGGATAACCTCGCGGGCGCGCTGCTGGTTGGCGGCCGCAATCTTCGTCAATTCATTCATTGTGCGGTAAATGTCGGGGTCAATATACGGAGTTCATAAAGTGCGCCGGACAAAAGGTTCGTTCCGGCCGGCGGGTAGTTGCGTGTGCGGTTATTTGCCCAGCAGAATGCGTGCCTGGGCTATGGCGGCATCGGTGATGCGGCTGCCGGAGAGCATCTTGGCGATCTCGGTGATGCGCTCCTCGTCCGTCAGGCGCGTGATGTCGGTGCGCCCGTCGCGTTTGTAGACCACGAAGTGGGCCGAGCCTTTCGAGGCGACCTGCGGCAGGTGGGTGATGTCCACGACCTGCATCGTCGCCGAGAGCGACTCGATGATCTCTCCCATGGCGTCGGCGATGCGGCCCGAAACGCCCGTGTCTATTTCGTCGAAGATGACCGTCGGCAGCTGCATGCACCGGGCCAGCAGGGCTTTCGGGCCAGCATGACGCGGGAAAGCTCGCCGCCAAGCGATCCGCTCGACGGGCTGGGGCGTTGCGCTGCGGTTGGCCGTGAAGAGGAAACCACATTGTCGCGGCCCGTGCGGCCCAGTTCGGCGAGCGGCGTCAGCGCCACTTCGAAACCGTGTCGGGCATGCCCAGTTGCGTCAGCGTGGCAAGGATCTGTTTCGCGAAGCCTGCGGCGGCTTTTTCGCGGGCTTTGTGCAGGCGGTCGGCCAATGCGGCCGCTTTCGCTCGGTTTCGTGCAGCGCTTTTTCGGTCGCGGCGATCTCCTCGTCGCCGTGGACGATGGCTGCCAGCCGGGCGGCGTAAGCCGTCGCGCAGGGCGATCAGCTGGCTTCGGAGGCGACGCGGTGCTTCTGCTGGAGCGCAGAGGGTGTCGAGACGCGCCGAGAGCTTCGCCAGCCGTTCGGGGTCGGCGTCGATCCGTTCGCAGTCGGCGGCCGCGGCGTTGTCGATGTCTTTCAGCCTTCGAGCACCGAGTGTATGCGCTCGGCGTACTCCCCGGCGGCGGGGTAGTGCTCGCGGATGCGTACGAGGTCGTTTTCCGAGTTTTTGAGCAGGGTGAGAACTCACGTTTCGTCGGCGTCGAGGCGTTGCGGAGCGTGGTGAGGACTTCGCCGATGCGGTCGGCGTTTTCCAGTACCGCAAGTTCCGCTTCGGTCGCGGCCTGCTCGCCTTCGCGCAGGTTGGCAGCCGTGAGTTCTTCGCTCTGGAAGCGGAGCCACTCCTCGTCGCGGCGTCCGTCGGCGGCGGCTTCGCGCAGGGCGGCGAGCCGGCGCCGCAGTTCCGTAAGCCGCGTGTACTGCGCGGCATATTGTGCGAGCAGTTCCCCGGTCCCGGCCACGGTGTCGAGCGCCGAGGTGCGGAACTCTTCCGAGGAGAGGATCAGGTTCTGATGTTGCGAGTGGATGTCGATCAGGCGGGTGCCGAATTCGCGCAGCTGGGCCAGTTGCACCGGGAGGTCGTTGATGAAGGCGCGGCTCTTGCCGGTCGGGGTTATCATGCGCGTTACGGTAGTCTCCGGCGCATAGTCGAGGTCGTTCCCGGCGAAGAAAGCCTCCATGTCGCGCCCCGAGAGGTCGAAGGTGCCTTCGACCACGCAGTTGCGTGCGGCGTCCTTCATGGCCGAGCCGTCGTTCTTGGCGCCCAGCAGCAGGCCGAGGGCACCGAGCAGGATGGATTTGCCGGCTCCCGTTTCACCCGTGATGATGTTCAGGTGGGGATCCAGCTCCATTTCGAGCTTGTCGATAAGCACGTAGTTCTCAACCGACAGACGGCGTAACATGGCGGTCTTTATTTTAACAGTGATTCGATTTTGTCGACGATACGTCCGGCTACTTCGCTCTTCGGCATCAGGGGCAGCGGCTCGCGGCCGTTGCGGTCGATGAAGGTCACCTTGTTGGTGTCGCCGCGAAATCCCGCGCCGGCGTCGCGCAGCGAGTTGAGGACGATGAAGTCGAAGTTTTTCTTGGCGAGCTTGGCTTCGGCGTTGGCCTGTTCGTCGTGGGTTTCGAGCGCGAAGCCCACCAGCAGGCGGCTGCCTTTGCGTGCGCCCAGTTCGGCGGCGATGTCGCGCGTACGGCGCAGGGTGATGCACATTTCGCCGCCGCATTTTTGATTTTCGTCTCGAAACGGTGTCGGGCGTGTAGTCCGCGACGGCCGCGCACATGACGGCTCCGTCGGCTCGGTCGAAAGCCGCGGTGGCGGCGTCGTACATTTCGGCGGCAGAAAGTACGTCCGTGCGCTGCACTCCGGCGGGCGTCGGCAGGGCCGACGGCCGCTGACGAGCGTCACGTCGCCGCCGCGGGCGGCCAGTGCGCCCGCAATGGCGTAGCCCATCTTGCCCGTCGAGTGGTTCGATATGAACCGCACGGGGTCGATGGCTTCGATCGTGGCGCCTGCCGTTACGACGAAGCGTCTACCTTGCAGGCTCTTTTTTTCGGGATTTTCTCCGCCGAACAGTTGGCCGACGAAGGCGGCGATGTCGGCAGGTTCGGCCATGCGGCCCTTGCCCGTCAGTCCGCTGGCCAGCTCGCCTTCGGCGGGCTGGACGATCCGCACGCCCCGTTCGGCCAGACGGCGCAGGTTCTCCTGCGTCGCGGGATGGGCGTACATGTCGAGGTCCATGGCCGGCGACGACCACCGGGCAGCGGGCCGAGAGGTAGGTCGTCAGCAGCAGGTTGTCGGCGATGCCGCATGCCATTTTGGCCAGCGTATTGGCCGTGGCGGGGGCGATCAGGTAGCAGTCTGCCCACTCGCCGAGCGAGACATGGGAATTCCAGGCCCCGTTCTCGGGGTCGAAGAACTCCACGAGGATCGGGTTCCTGGAGAGCGTGGCCATCGTCAGCGGGGTGATGAACTGCTTGGCCAGCGGGGTCATCACGACACGCACCTCGGCGCCCGCCGTCCTCAATAAACGACAGAGCACAGCCGCCTTGTAGGCCGCTATGCTTCCCGTGATGCCCAGCAGTATGTGCCGTCCGGCCAATCCTTCGGCCGGACAGGCAGTGCCTGCGCCGGGGCCCTGTATGCCACCTCCCTGCAAATTCATGGCGGTATCGTTAGGACTCCTTGGCCTCTTTGTTCTCTTTGTAGAAGAGTTCGCCGTCGAGGAACTCCTCGGTGGCGATGATCGCAGGCTTGGGCAGGCGTTCGTAGTAGCGCGAGATTTCGATCTGCTCGCGGTTCTCGAAGGTCTCCTCCATGGTGTCCGTCGGCGAAGAGAAGTCGGCGAGCTTGCGGCTGAGCTCGGTCTTCAGTTCGGTCGAGATCTGGTTGGCACGGCGGGCGATGATGTTCACCGTTTCGTAGATGTTGCCCGTTTCCTTGTCCAGATCCACCAGCTTGCGCGTGATGGTGTTGTTGGGGATGTTCTTCTTGATTTCCATTGTTATATGTTGTTGTCTTTGTCTTCGTCCTTCTTGTTGCGGTCGAGGTAGTCCCGTGCGTGCTTGGCCATGCGGTCGACCTCCTTGGTGTATTTCGATTCGGGGAACTCCTCCTTGAACGAGAGGTAGGAGTCGAGCATCGAGAGATAGCGGTCGGTCTGCTTGTTGGCGATCGAGTTGTTGGCGAAGCGGTAGCTGGCGTCCACGATCATGTACATGATCTCTTCGCGGTGCGATTGCTGTCCGGGAATTGTTTGAGCGCATTTTTCAGCGATACGATGGCCGATTTGTAGCGGCCTATCTTATAGTAGGTGTATGCGTTCAGGTAGGACTTGTCGTGCAGGCGCTGCGTCAGTTCGCCGTTGATCTGCTTGAAATCCTCGACGCGGTCGCTGTGAGGGTAGCGCGACATGAACTCGTTGATGGCGATCAGTGCCTGCCCGGTCATCGTCTGGTCGCGCGAGGGGCCGGGCGAGAGGTAGTAGAAGCAGAGTGCGTACATGCCTTCGGCGTCTTCGATGAAGGCGCTGCGGCCGAACTTGCGGCGGAAATCGTCGAACAGGGCCGAGGCGGTGTCATAGTCGCGGTTCTTGAACTTGCAGCGGGCGTTGAAGAACGAGACGCTGTCTTCGCGCGGCGTGCCGATGTAGTAGTGCTGGACGCCCTCGAAGAGCGTCGAGGCACGCGACCACTTCTCTTTCTGGTAGTACTCCAGCGCCTTGCTGTAAATCAGTTCGGGTTGTCCGCTTTTGAGCAGGGAGTTGATGCCTGCGCATCCGCTAAATGCGGTGACCAGAATCACCCCGCACACGGCGTATAAAAAAGTCTGCTTCATTGATAAATCTTTTACGGCGCTTTATCGCGCAAAGTTACGCATAAATTAACGATTTCCAAAAAAAATTATTGTGCAAAAAGAGTGCGTCTCTCGCACCCTTGTTTTTTGTTCAGAAGAAGAACCCGACCGAACCTCCGTAAACGAGGTTGCGCGGGATCCTGACCCGCTGCGACACGCCGTCGGAGACGAAGGTGTTCCAGACGTGTGAACGGGCGTAACCAGACAGGCGGAAGTCGAAAAAGAATTTGCGGATGTTGAATCCCACGCCGCCCATGATGCCGACGTCGTCGTTGAAATTCACCTTCAGCAGTTTCGGGGCGCTGTCCCGCTCGGAGTCGGCCACGCGGAACTGGGCGCCGCCGAAGAGCCGCAGGGGCCCGAACTGGAGACCCAGCAGCAGCGGGATTTCGAACCGCTGCGGGCGCGGAGCCTTCGGCGCGGATCGAGTAATTGACGAATGCGAAATTAAGCTCCGACTGCAGGTGCAGGCGGCGGGTGAGGTTGAACCGCAGGACGAAGCCCGCCTGATAGCCCGCCTTGGCGGGACCGGGCCGGAATCGGTTTTCTCCGATTTCCACGCGGGAAAAAGGTGTGGCTGGTGGTGGTGACGCCGCCGCGGACGCCGACCTGAAAGCGGCGCTGGGCCGAAGCCGCGCCGGTGAGCAGCAGCGCGCAGAGCAGGAGCGGGAAGAGATGTTTCATGCCGAAATTAGCTGGTTTTAAGGTTGCTGCGGAGGTTACATCAGGGTGACACGAGCCGCAGCACATCGCCCAGCGTGCGCCGCCATGCCGCCGGCCGCCATTCGCCCCGCACGATCCGCCGGCACGAGGCCAGATCGCCGTCGAAGGTGGCGGACAGCTCCCGGACGACCTGCCGGTCGCGGATGAAGGCCGTGACTTCGAGGTTGTCCAGCAGACTGCGGTAATCCATGTTCGCGGTGCCGACCGAGGCCGTGTCGTCGTCCACGATCAGCAGTTTGGCATGCAGGAAGCCGTTGGCGTAGCGGTAGAGTTCGATCCCCGCGTCGAGCAGGTCTCCGACGTAGGAGTCCGATATCAGGTCCGTGAACGGCGAGTCGCTGCACGTCGGGATCATCACCTGCACCCTCAGCCGCTCCGGGCCGCCAGCCGCAGCGCGTCGAGCAGCATCGCGGGCGGCAGGAAGTAGGGCGAGGATATGCGCACCCTGCGCTGCGCCCGGACGATGGCCGAGGCAAAGGCGTCGGCGATGGTCAGCCGCGAGGGCCCCTCCTCGGCCCAGGCCAGCTGGATCGGCAGCCGCCGCCGGATGCCGTGCGGGGCGATGTAGCGGCGGCTGTCGAGGTATTCGCCGCGTACGCGCGCCCAGTCGGCGATGAAGAGCCGTTGCAGGTCGGCCACGGCGTCGCCCTCCACGCGCAGGTGTTCGTCGCGCCATTTCCCCATGTAATCCCCGTCGAGGTAGTATTTGGCGATGTTTATGCCGCCCAGGTAGGCGACCTTGCCGTCGGTGACCACTATCTTGCGGTGGTTGCGGTGCGTGACGCGCGTGGTGAACCACGGGAAGCGAACCGGTTCGAAAGCCGCAGTCTCGACCCCCGCGTCGTGCATGCGGCGCAGTGTCTTGCGGCTCAGGCGCCACGAGCCGACGGCATCGTAGATCACCCGCACCTCGAGCCCCGCGCGGGCTTTGCGGATCAGTATTTCGGCGATGGTATGCCCGATGCGGTCGTCGCGGATGATGTAGTACTCCATGTGGATCGAGCGCGTGGCCCGTTGCAACGAGGCGATCAGTGCCGTGAAGGCGTTGTTGCCGTTGTGGAGCAGCCCGACGCGGTTGTACCGGGTGGGGCGTGTGCCGCATCCGTGGGCGATGATCTGTTCGAGGCGGTCGCCGCGGCAGGCGGGGCAATCCGCCGCGGGGCCGTTGCGGCGGTAGCCGGCCAGTATGTAGAGCAGCGTGCCGGCGACGGGCAGCAGCAGGATCAGCGCCAGCCAGGTCGCTGCCGAGGCGGGGACGCGTTGCTGGCGCGTGACGACGGGGACGGCCATGAGCGCCCAGGCTAAGTGGAGCAGGAGTACGATATACATATCCCGCGCGAGGCGCATACTCCGTGCCATGCGCCGCGAAAAAAGATTTGGAAATTAGAAAATAACTTTTTATCTTTGCTGTATACAATGGAAACAGGGTTCTGGCCTTCACCGGTCAGGATTCTTATTTTTTTACGTTGTTTAATTCGAAACTCCTCCTCTGCGGAGGGGATTCAGGAAGGTTTTAGATGCGGGGCGGGCGTTTTCGGATGCCTAATGTGAGTTCGACGGGCCCCATGTTCGGAATCTTTCGCAGCGTTATGAAATTCAAGTGCGTCGGACTCGTTTAATATTATGGCAAAAGAGATTATTTATCTGACAGCGGAAGGTTACAAAAAACTCAAGGATGAGCTCGACCACATGCGTTCCGTCGAGCGTCCGGCGATATCGGCGGCTATTGCCGAAGCGCGCGACAAGGGTGACCTTTCGGAGAACGCGGAGTACGACGCCGCCCGTGAGGCGCAGGGTCTGCTGGAGATGCGTATCGCCAAGCTGGAGGATTCGCTCGCCAATGCCCGCGTGATCGACGAGTCGAAGATCGACAAGAGCAAGGTGCAGATACTGAGCAAGGTGTCGCTGCTGAACCACAACACCAAGAAAGAGGTGGCCTACACGATCGTCGCCGAGCACGAGGCGAACCTGCGCGAAGGCAAGCTGGCGATCGGTACGCCCATCGCCAAGGCATTGCTGGGGCACAAGAAAGGCGACTGCGTCGACGTGGTGGTGCCTGCCGGGACGATCCATTTCGAGATCCTCGACATCAGCATCTGAGGCGCCCGATCCGCAGGGTGGCGGCGCCCATCGTCCGCTCCCGGCCGGGTGCAGGACACGACATACATCCCCGTTTGTGGGTATTTTTGCAGGACCGTTTTGTGCGGTCCTTTTTGTGCTACTTTTGGCAGCAGAAAGATGATACGCAAAGCACCCAAACGGATATACGCCGCCTGCTGCTGCTGATTCTGGTCGCAGCGTACGCAGGACACAAGGTCCACATCTACAAGGAGGACCCTGCGCATTTCGCGCGCTCTGCGGCGATCTGATGCCCGACAACGGCGCGCATCAGATCGTGGTGGAACGCTGTATCGTCGACGACTTCTATTTCTTCCCCTATCTCGACGCAGTACAGCCCGCGCACTCGTTCTATTGCGGGATGCTGGGCGTCCTGATGCCCGAAGCCACGCAGTGCAGACGCTGCATGCCGGTTCCGGGCGTTTCGCTGCGCGCCTCCCGCGGCGTAACCCGCAATCCCCTTCCCATCCTGTTTTTTGCCGGGCCGTGCGGTCCGGCGGGTTACGTATGTCATTCAAACAATCCGATAAGCAATGAAAAATATCTGTTGCCGGCACTCTTCATGTGTCTGTATGCCGGTGCGTCGGCCGCGGAGACGCCGAAGAGGAGCACCGACGCCAATCTTTCGGCCACGTCGTGGACCGTGAAACCCATGAACACCTTCCCTATGCGACCGTCGCCGTGACGGGCACGGCATTCGGCACCACGACCGACGCGTCGGGACACTATTTTCTGAAAAACCTGCCCGAAGGCGACTGACGCTCGAAGTCCGTGCGCTGGGGTACGCCGTGCTGGAGAAAAAGGTGACACTCAGGCGCGGGCAGACGGCCGAACTGAATTTCGAGGTGGTGCAGAGCGGCATTTCGATGGACGAGGTGGTCGTATCGGCCAGCCGTTCCGCCCGGCTGCGCCGGGAGGCGCCTGCGCTGGTGAGCGTGCTGGACGCCGGGTTGTTCGAGAAGACCAATGCCTCGTGCCTGGCACAGGGGCTGTCGTTCCAGCCCGGCGTGCGTGTCGAGGACGACTGCCAGAACTGCGGCTTCACGCAGGTGCGCATCAACGGCCTCGACGGCCATTATTCGCAGATCCTGGTCGATTCGCACCCGGTATTCTCGGCCCTGACGGGCGTATACGGCCTGGAACAGATCCCGGCCAACATGATCGAGCGGGTCGAGGTGCTGCGCGGCGGCGGCTCGGCGCTGTTCGGGTCGTCGGCCATCGGCGGCACGATCAACGTCATTACGAAGGAGCCTTCGCGCAATTCGGCGCAGATGTCGCATACGCTCACTTCGATCGGCGGCAGCAATTCCTATGACAACAATACGATGCTCAATGCTTCGCTCGTCACCGAGAGCGGCCGGGCGGGGCTTTGCGTCTTCGGCCAGAGCCGCCACCGTTCGGGCTACGACCACGACGGCGACGGATTTACCGAGCTGCCCCTGATCAACAGCCGGTCGGCCGGCATGCGGTCGTTCTTCCGCACGGGCGCCTATTCGCGCATCACGGCGCAGTACCACCACATCGACGAATTCCGCCGCGGGGGCGACATGCTCGACCGGCCGCCCCACGAGGCGCTGATCGCCGAGCAGATCGACCATTCGATCGACGGGGGCAGCCTTTCGTTCGACATCTCGTCGCCCGACCGCCGCAACCGCTTCAATGCCTATGCCTCGTTTCAGAATACGGCGCGCAAGAGCTACTACGGCAGCAAACAGGATCCCGATGCCTACGGGACGACGCACGACCTGACCGTAGCGGCGGGGATGCAGTATATCCACGAGTTCAGGAAGCTGCTGTTCATGCCCTCGGAACTGACCTTCGGTACGGAGTACAGTTACGACGACCTGGGCGACCGTTCGATCGGCTACGACATCAACACCGCCCAGACGGTGCATATCGTGGGTGCCTATCTGCAGAACGAGTGGAAGACCAGGAAGTGGTCGCTGCTTGTCGGCGGCCGCCTCGACAAGCACAACCTCGTAGACCATGTGATTTTCAGCCCGCGCGTCAACGTGCGTTTCAACCCGTCGGAAGCGGTGAACCTGCGCGTGAGCTACGCCGGGGGCTACCGGGCCCCGCAGGCGTTCGATGAGGATATGCACATCGCCATCGTGGGCGGTAAGCGGGTGCGCATCCGGCTGGCGGATGACCTGAGGGAGGAGCGCTCGCACAGCGTGAGCCTCTCGGCCGACCTTTACCATACGTTCGGGAAAGTGCAGACCAACCTGCTGGTCGAGGGGTTCTATACGATCCTCGACGATGTGTTCGCGCTGCGCGACATGGACGATGCGGCCGACGGCGGTAAGGTCAAGGAACGCTACAACGGTTCGGGGGCCACGGTGCGCGGCTTCAATGTCGAGGGGCGCGCGGCCTTTACCCGCTGGTTCGAGTTGCAGGCGGGCGTGACGCTTCAGCAGAGCCGTTACAAGGAGCCCGAATTCTGGAGCGAGGACGCAGAGGTGCCGCCTGTGCGCCGGATGTTCCGCACGCCCGATGCCTACGGCTATTTCACCGCGTCGTTCAAACCGGTGCGGAATTTCACGGCCGACCTGTCGGGAACCTGCACCGGGTCGATGCTGGTGCAGCACATGGCCGGGTCGGGCGTCGCGCAGGACGTGGCCGTCTCGACCCCGTCGTTCTTCGACATGAATATTCGCCTGTCGTACGACGTGCGGATTTACAAGGAGATAACCATGCAGCTTTACGGTGGCGTGCAGAACCTGTTCAACGCCTACCAGAAGGATTTCGACAAGGGCGTAGACCGCGATTCGGGCTACATCTACGGCCCGTCGCTGCCCCGCAGCTGGTTCGTCGGTGCGAAGTTCAGTTTCTGATCCGCGCTGCTGCGTCCGGCATAAAAGGCTGCCCTTTCGGGGGCAGCCTTTTGCGTGTGGCGGCGGTCTCTGCGGGCCGTTGCGGATGCGTGTGGCGGCGGTTTTTGCGGACCGTTTCGGATACGTGTCGCGGCCCGGAATCCTGTGCCGGGTTTTGCGGGGGATAGGTTGTGACGCCTGCGCAAAGTCGCCGGAATGTCCGGTCGGGTGCGGAGAATTTCATCCGGGAAGAAAAAGCCGCCCCGGATTCCGGGGCGGCTTTGCCGTATATCTTGGCGCGGAATTAAATCGCCTTGATTTCGTGGAGCACGTTGTTGGTCTTGCGGACTGCGTCGGCCGAAGCTGCGAATTTCTCGGCCTCTTCTTTCGAAAGGTCGATCTTCACGATCTTCTCGATGCCCTTGCGGCCGATGATCGCCGGTACGCCGATGCAGATGTCCGACTGTCCGTATTCGCCTTCGAGGTAGCACGAACAAGGAACCATTTTCTTCTGGTCGTTGAGGATCGCCTCGACCATCATGGCCGAAGCGGCTCCCGGGGCATACCAGGCCGACGTGCCGATGAGTTTGGTCAGCGTCGCGCCGCCCACCATCGTGTTGGCTACGGCCTCATCGAGTTTTTTCTTCGATGCGAACTGCGAAACGGGTACGCCGTTGATGGTGGCCTTCGAGACGAGCGGAATCATCGTCGTGTCGCCGTGGCCGCCGATGACCATGCCGTCAACGTTGTTGATGTTGGCGCCGGTGGCTTTGGCCAGATAGCACTTGAAGCGCGACGAGTCGAGCGCGCCGCCCATGCCGATGATGCGGTTCTTCGGAAGTCCCGAAGCCTTGAGCGCCAGATAGGTCAGCGTATCCATCGGGTTGGCGACCACGATGATGATGGCGCGGGGCGAATATTTCACCACGTTCTCGATCACGCCCTTCATGATGTTGGCGTTGGTGCCTATCAGCTCCTCGCGCGTCATGCCCGGCTTGCGGGGAATACCCGAGGTGATGACTACCACGTCCGAATTGGCGGTCTGCTTATAGTCGTTGGTGACGCCCACGAGCTTGGTGTCGAAATCCATCAGCGTCGAGCACTGGTACATGTCCAGCATCTTGCCTTCCGAAAGACCTTCCTTGATGTCGATCAGGACGACTTCGCTCGCAACTTCGCGGCAAGCCATCACATTTGCGCAGGTTGCTCCAACGGCACCTGCACCTACTACTGTAAC
>JBKSUH010000039.1:0-15179 GCA_047233565.1 Alistipes sp. | reverse complement strand
ATAGATAAGAGATTTTCACTCGAAATTATTTGTCGGTTGACAAATGCCTTCCACACTTTGAAGCGTTACTGGTCTGACCGTTATTAGCGTTTCAACCACATCTTCTTGTCCTTACCTTACACTTAATGCCGGAGCGGCACGAATATTACAGATTATAGCATTCGCCTCATTTCCAAAGAAAACTCGGCACGGGATGTTCGGGCATTGCGCACGTCATCCGGAATGATCGTCCGGGAATATACGCTGGTTTCGGCCGGCTCGGTTCGGGTGGTCATCGTCAGGGTGTTCCCGCCATTCGTCAACTCGAAATCGTAGCCGTTGCCCCAGCTCTCGCCGTCGTCGTACACTCCGGTCAGCCGGGATCCGTCGATCGAATAACGCCCGGTGTATTTAGTGTAGTTCGACGTTTCGACCTTCTGATAAAGTCCGAACGTCGCTGCCGAAGTGAATTCTACGTATACCTCAAATCCTTCGGGAGCATTCTCTGACCAAGAAGTAAGGCGCCATTCGCCTACGATTTCCGACTGAATGTTGGGGGCATCGTCGTCATCCGAACAGCTTGCGGCGAAAATGCCGAGCAGGGAGAAAACGAGCAGATGATAAAGATGTTTTTTCATTGCAAGCACTGTTTTTATAACCAACCTCCGTTTGCTGCGCCGGCCGAACGGGCGATGACGGCGAATTCCTTGGTGATGACCATGCCGCCCATCACGACGCCCGTTCCAGGTTTCGTACCGCCGGCTATCGCCGAAACCTTGATTTTGGCCGATCCGGGTTTCGTGCATTTGATCATCAGTTTTCCATTATACATTTTGGGAGCCGCCTTGATGCCAAGCTTTTCCATATCCTTGGCCGACATCTGGATATCGGTATAGGTAAGGTCTTCGGCACCCTGTCCGAAATGCTGCGTCAGCGGAATGAGCTGCACCTCGCCCAATGCGACCTGCAGACAAGGCGTTCCTTCAATCTGCATGAGCAGCTGATAGGCATCGGTAATGCCGGTGCCCATTTTGCCGCGGTAAATCGACACGTCGGCGATCGTAGCTTTCGAGCCTTCGCCCAGCCGGGAGTCGATTTCATTGACCGAGGTGAGCAGCATGGTCTTGAATTCGTCGAGCGAGTATCTCTTCCCTTTCTCCAGGGCATAGGAGAGGCCGAGTGCGGCTACGCCCGAGACGTGCGGGCAAGCCATCGAGGTTCCCTGCATGTAGCCGTAATCCGCTCCGTTGCTCGTTTCGGAGCAGAGCGTCGAAAGGACGCCGGCTTTCTCCCCACCGCTCAAACCGCTCGTTTCGCCGCCGGGAGCCGCGATATTACAGCCGGAACCGTAGTTGGTATAATTGGCTGGCAGGTAGTCGGGCGAGAACGAGGTGACGGAGATATAATCACGATAGCCTGCCGGATAGCCGGACATGGCTGTCGATTCGTTGCCGGCGGAAAAAATGATCAGTCCGCCGTCGAGGGCCTCGCAGTTCTTCTGGGCGGCGAAGTACTGAAGCGCCTCGTAATCCATCGGCGATTGTTTGATGAACATGTTGTCCGACGTGTATATTCCAGCCTTGATGCCCCACGAGCACTGGAGGATGGAGGCACCGTGATCCGCGGCGTATTTTACGGCACGGCTCGACACGAGGGCGTCACCCGTCAGGTCTCCCGAGAAGATCTGGCACGACATGAGACGCACACCGTCTCCCTTGCCCGTACCTCCGGCCACGCCGCAGACGCCGATGCCGTTGTTATTGACGGCGGCTACCGTGCCCGCAACGTGCGTTCCGTGTCCCGAATCGCCCTTCTGACCCCATGAAATGGGACCGTCGGCAGCGAAGTTCCATCCGTGAATGTCCTGGTTCTTGTATTCGGGCGAAGGGTTCGGATTGATCCACATGTTGGCCGCCAGATCCGGATGAGTGTATTTCACCCCTTCGTCCACGATGGCGACGATGACTTCGGGATTACCTGCCGTGAGCTTCCATGCGTCGGCCACATTGATGTCGGCTCCGGCCACCGATGTAGTGGCAACGGCCTGGTCGGCATTGTTGATGTAATGCCACTGCCAGAAAAGATTCGGGTCGTTGAAATCCGCTGTAACCAAAGCGCGGGTCTGGCCGTTCGCCGTTGCTTGGAACGGATAGGTTTTGCAGTCGGAAGCCCGGTAGAGACGGGTGCGGAACTGTACTTTCGAGATTTCGGCGACACCCGCGAGTCTCTCCGCCGCCTTGTCGAGATCCTCCTCTGATGCGAACCGGAGCACATACCATCTGTGAAGCCCTGCCGCACGGGTGCGGGCCTCGTGTTCGCCGGCTTCGGGGAAGACGCGCTCCAGCGAGGTGACATGCAGGTCGTTCAGGATGTCATCGACGGATTCGATGCCCGAACGGGTCAGCGCCGAACGGGTCTTGGCCGCATTCAACGCATTCTGTTCGAGACTGGGAATGGCTTCTTCGCCGAATTTTACGATGAGCGAACCGGCCACGGCGTCGTCCGACGTATTGCAGATTTTGCCCGAAGTCTCGATTTCGGGAGCGGAATCCCCGCGGTTCGGTATCTCCTGCATGGGATCCGTCGAGCAGGCGGCCAGCAGCAGGGAGGCGAAAATCAGGAGTTTCGTTTTGTTATGCATATATCATGCTGATTTTTGAGTCCGGCAGGTTGTTTTTGGCTTGAAAAAAAGGGAGAGGCCGGCACTTGCCGGACGACCGGCCTCTCCCGATCCGATATTACTTGAGCGTGATTTCGGCAGCGGCCGTTTTCCGGAAGCGGAGTTCCGATCCCGAACCGTTCGCACGCTGCACAGCGTCGCTGAATCCGACCGTAGCCCTTACAACTTTCGCTTCAGGAGCCGATGCGGGCAGGAATCCTTTCGCATAGTCGGTCGGTACGGTTTTGACGGAACCGCGTTCTGTAGAAACGGAGAATTCGAGCCGTTCGACGTAATTCCGCGGCTGCCGGAGCTCTGCGGCCATTCGGCGCAATTCTGCGATCCGCTCTGCGGCCAGTTCGGGAATGCCGCCCATATCCTTGGCGGGATCGACGAGCAACATGTCCGTAAGGATCGAATAGGGGGTCGTCGTACTCAACGTATACAGATAACGGAACGTGGCTCCCTGCTCGACATAGTTCGGAGTGGGCACGAAATAGATATAACCGTCGGCCACGGCGCCTCCGATGAACGGATAATTGACCGCATAGAGCGATTCGGGATCCTCCTCCGAGACGCAGCCGGCGATGATGTCCTCGCCGTTGATGACACCGATCGGGTCTTGCGAAAGCATCGGAGAGATCGCCCCGGTTATTCCTGCGAGCGGAGCTGCCGAAGGCACATAGACCGCAGGAATCTGACCGCCTTCGTCGAATGTGAGACCGGTAAGCCCAGTAATGGTCAGCAGATCGACCGAACTGCCTGCCGTCGGGTCGTCTTCAATGGTTACCGTACCGATCTTCCGGCGCATCTGCTTTTCATCCATGACGTTGATGGCATAATAGTTCCATTCGGTCGAAATGAGATACTCCTTCGAGGGTTGTTCTTTCTGCGGCAGGAAATCCGAGTAGAGGAACTCGCTCTCCAATCCCGGGTTGTATTTGCCGGTAGTCTTGATGGATGCCGTGACGAGTTTGCGGACATATCCGTTGTAAGCCAGTCCGGCGAACGTATACTCCGTATCGCCGTTCAGCCCCGTGAGCATGATGCTGTAATGTCCGCCGTTGATGGCATCGAGCTGCTCTTTGGTGAAATCCTTGCCCATCTGCTGGAGGAAAGCCGTCATGTCCAGTCCCTGGATGGCTTTCGTCTTGAAGACACCGTATTTGACGGATTCTATTTCCTCGCCGTAGGCCCAGAATTTCGCTGCATTGTCCGTCGTAATGCCTTGTCCCGCGAATTCGTTCGTGGCTTCGAGCCCGATGTTGAGAATGACGGAAACCTTGTCCTCGTCGCCCTTGGCGATATATCCGAACGAAATGGAGGCGTAGCCCTGCATTTTCAGATTCTGCGACGCCGTTTCGCCGCCCTCCGGATTCGCCTCTTCGTCCGAACCGTAGATGCAGCCTACAAGCGTGTACTTGCCGGTGCCGCCTTCCAGATCCTGAACGGAAATCGTCCCCGAAGCGGTGATCGTCTTGATGAGTTCCGCGGCGATCTTGCCATCGGCCATCTCCTGTGCCTTGAGGCTCGCCTCGCCGTCGCTCAAATTGCCCGTGAAGATCGCATAGCGGAACTCTCGGGTGTCCTCGGAGAGGGTGGCGCCGATTTCGACGACACCGTCTGCGGGTTCGCTTTTGGTGAGGGCCACCGAGTAATCGTAGACCCTGGCTCCGGGAAGCATGATCCGCTGCAGACCGTTTGCGTTGGCATAGAAGAATTTTCCGGCATATTCACCTTCGCTCGGTTCGAGCACGATACCCTGCGCCGGGAAGGTAATCACGCCGTTATTGAGCGTGCCATATTGTCCGGCTGATTCGTCCATGGCGAAATTTTCCGGTGTCTGCGATGCGATGTACCACTCACCCATATCGGAAAAGAGGGTCAGACCGGTCGATTGGTAGGGATAATAGACCTTGTTCGGATCCGAGGCATCGACATAGGTCCAGACGTTGCGGTTCTCGTGGTTTACCTGTCCTCCGGCGAAGATGTTCATCAGCTCCGGAGTGTAGGCTTTCATGCGGTAATAGCCCTTCTTGTCCGAACGCTCGTAGATTTCGAGTTCGATTTCGGGGTTCGGATTAGCATTGGGGTTGTCTATCGACGCGAAGTTGCCCAGAATGTCGTCGCGGTAGCGGCCTTTGGTCTCACCGGTCTTTTCGTCGGTGACCAATTCCCATTTGGCCAGCACGAGCGATATCGAAAGGTTCACCTTATCGGCACCGTAGATCGAAGCGTAGCGCGGATCTTCGATGTTGATATCGCAGGTGTAGGTCGTGCCCATTTGGGCTCCGGGGAAACTGATCGTAAAGGTCGTCTCGTCCTCTCCGGCATCGAATGCGATCGGCTCGACGACGAAAATATCCTCGACGTTGGACTTCACGACGACCGGAACGACGATCGGATCCACGGTGTTGCGCCGTTTGACCGTATAGGTCGCTTCGGTCTGGGTTCCCGGTTCGAACTCCAGATCGGTCCGAGTAGCCTGCTTCTTCGGGAAGTAGACACCGTAGCAATCGGGATTCTCCGCGGTTCCCTGCGGATAGTTCACGTCGTCCTCGCAGCCGGCAAGGACAAGAAGTGCCAGCAGGAACGGTAATATATGCTTGAATGTCTTCACGGTAATTTGCTTTTAGATTTGACAGCTTGATCGCAGATGGTCATCACCCGTTCCACGGCTTGACCGTTTGCGAAGGATCGGGATTGTTCTGCGTGGCGATGACGGGGTTGTTCTGCGTCTCACCGCGCGAGATCACGAAGTTCCAGTAGGGTGCACGGCCTTCCGTATTCAGCCGGTACGAGGCAGGAGAGTTGGTTCCCACATAGCCCCGTCGGGTGGACATGTCGAGCCGCTTCATGTCGAACATGACGATGCCTTCGCCCCAGAACTCGATGCGCTTCTGAAGCATCAGCTCGTTGGTGAAATTTTCAACCGACGACGACATGTTCGTACAGTCGTAACCTCCGCCCACAATGCGGTAGTTGTTCATGAACTCATTGAGCAGCCGAATTCCTTCGCCAAGATTTTCATGCGCCTTGGCCTCGGCCTCGATGAAGTACATCTCCTCGACGCGCATGTAGGGATGGTCTGCGGCTCCGCCGACCTTGAAATCCTCATAAGCGCCCTGCGCCGGACGGAACTTGATGTTCGCGTAATCGGGCAGTTCATTGAAGTATTCCTTCCCCTCTTTGCGGCAGCTTTTGTAGTCGTAGGACTCCTTCTCCGGGTCTTTGCGGTCGGGATCGAGCCACGAATGGCGGCGGAAGTCGCGCAGGTCGATACTGTTGTAAAGGTTGCTGTTGATGCAGCGGCAGGCGTCGTTTCCGTAGGCGCTCCACGCATTCTCCGTGCTCATGTGCGCCGTGAAGCAGAACAGGTTGGCAACGCTTTCGCTCGGCAGGGCGAGGCCCCAGATCCAGGCATTGTTCGCCGTGGCGCTGTTGAAGCCGTTCGAGGGGTCTTCCCACTGCTCCTGCGTCAGGGGCGTACAGCCGCTGGCGTTAATGGCCAAGCGGGCGTACTCGGCGGCGGAAACATAGGCTTCGGCGTCGTTCTTGGCCGTACCGCGCTCAAGCCAGGCCCGAGCTTTCAGGCCGTAGACCAGCGCCGGACTGATCGTATACTTGTCGGGAGCAGTAAAGCCGCTCAATAGTTCTTCGGCCTTGTCCAGGTCGGGGAAGATCACTTGATCGTAGATGTCGTCGACCTTGGCACGGGGGTTGTTCTTGGCCTCGGCCTCGGTAGTCTCGGGCAGTACGATGGGCACGCCCAGCCCGAGAACCCCGGGCGCTTCAGTGTAATTGTTCTCCTTGAACTCGTACAGACGCACCAGATCGAGGTAGAACATGGCCCGATAGGCGTAGGCGAAGCCCAGATAGGACTTCTGCGTGGCGTCGAGCGTTGCGAAATCCGAGGCGTCGATCTGTTTGATGACGTTGTTGGTCGCCATGATCCACGCATAGTAGTTGTTCCACGTGAGCGCACCCACGGCATAGTCGGCGCCGAGCGCTTCGTTGGTTCCCCACTGTGCGAACCAGTCGTAGCCGATATTGCCGCCAATGGCGACGTCGCCCGTCATGGATTCCGTGGCGATATGGATGGCCGGCAGGGCAAAATCCCAGGCTTGGCCTTCGCTTGCATAGCCTGCGGAACCGGCCTGTACGAGCGAGGCCGGAATGCCTTCTATCAGCGTTTCGAGGGTGACCTGATCCTCGGTAGCTATTTCATAGGGGTCGGCTTCTTTGATGCAGCTGCTTGCCAGCAAAGCTGCCGCCAGCGTCGCGAGCGTTATGTTTGTCGCTTTTTTCATATGCATGTCGTTTGTCGTAAAGTGTTTGAGGCCGATTAGAATTGAATGTTGATGCCGCCCGAAATCGTCCTTACAGGCGAATAGGTGGCCTGGCTCGTCGATCCCGAATAAGAGTAGCGGGGATCGAATCCCTGACGTTTGGACCAGTACCAGACATTCTCGCAGGCAAGGTAGACGCGCACCTTCTCGATTCCGACCTTCTTGGTGAAATTCGACGGCAGCGTGTAGCCGAAGTTGATGTTCTGTAGGTTCAGGTAGCTGGCGTCCATAAGGAAGCGATCAGACATACCGTTTTGATCCTTATCTTCATACTGCAGGCGCGGGATGTTCGACGACGCATTGTCCGCCGACCATGCATTGAGGATGTCCTTGTGCCAGTTCATACCCGTCGTCTTGTTGGCCGGCGAGTACATCGCCGCGGAGTATCCCGAGTCGTAAGCCAGACCGCCGATCTGGTAGGTGAAGGCCACGCTCAGGTCGAAGCCCCGGAAATTGACACTCGTGCCGAAACCACCGTAGAGATCGGGAATCGGGTCGCCGCAGAGATAGTCCGACGCCTTGGCATATTCAGTCGTTGTAACGCGCTTGCCCGTCAGGTTGCCCTTGTCGTCGGTTTCGTCCATGTACCACATCGAAAGGCCCTCGTCCGAAACCCCGGCATATTTTCTCATGTAGAAAGTATACATCGGCAGTCCTTCTCCGAAGAAAGTGGAGCCGCTCACGTAACCGGAGTAGCCATCGACCTGCTTGGTCCGCCGTTCAGAAGGCAGCATGGTGATCTTATTGCGCAGGTGCGTCATGTTGAGATTGATGTCCCACTGGATATGCTCCCGCCGGATCGGCGTAAAGTTCAGCTCGATTTCGACGCCGCTGTTGCGCATGTCGCCCACGTTGGCGTAGTAGGACGAATAGCCCAGCGACGGAGCTACCGGGAACGACAGCAGCATGTCGGTCGTCTTGCGGAGGAAATATTCGACGCCTCCGGAAACCGTACCGCGCAGGAAGCTGAACTCCACACCGGCGTTGAAGTTGGAGTTGGTCTCCCAGGTGATGTTCTCGGATCCTTTGGCGTTGAAGACGGTCGAGACCTTTCCGTTGGCGTTTTCGATCGTGTAGGTGTTCGTGTAGCGGAAGTTACCGATGTTGTCGTTACCCTGCGAGCCGATCGAGGCCTTCAGCTTGAGATTGTCGAGCCATTCATAGGTGCTCTCCATGAAATTTTCTTTCGAAATGATCCATGCGCCGCCCAGCGACCAGAAGTTGCCCCAGCGGTGGTCGGGGTGGAAGCGCGAAGAAGCGTCGCGGCGGTAGGAGGCCGAGGCGAAATATTTGCCTGCGTAATCGTACATGACACGGGCGAAATAACCCTCGTTGTTGTACTCAACCCGGTAAGAGCCGGCTCCCTGTTTGTCGATGATCGCCCCGGCAAGCTCGTCGTTTTCCTGCGTCAGCATATTGCTTTTGTGGCCGACAACAAGTAAATGCGGTTCTGGTAGGACTCGTGACCCAGCATCACATTGAGGTTATGGTGGCCGATCTGCTTGGTGTAGTTGAGAATCTGCTGCAGGTTGAGGTCGAAATTCCGCTGATGCCCTTTCGAGACCATGCCTTTTCGCTGGCGAACTGTCCGAACCAGGGATTCGTAACCGAGGTGGAGCGGGTTTCGTCGAGCGAAACGCCGGCGTTGAACGTGAATTTGAAATCCTTGAGGAAAGTGACGTCGATATATCCCGTACCGTTGAAAGCATTGCCTTCGGCTTCCTGTTTGTTGAGACGCGAATCCGAGAGGGCGTTGCTGTTGGGGAAGAGCGAACGCTCCATACCGGCATTGTCGCCGTTGCCGTAGTCGTAGAGCTTGAAGCCGTCCTCGTTGTACATGACATTACCCTCGCCGTCGCGGATGTAGAGCGGATAGATCGGACCGACGGCCGTCGTATAAGCGAAAACGTTGCCCGACGAGTTACCGGCGCCGCTGTCGTCGATCTGGTTGTAGCGGAAATGCGTGTAGTTGGCATTGGCGCCGAACTTGAGCCACTTCTTGGCCTGATAGTCCACGCGCAGACGGGCCGTATAACGATCCATGTCCGAGTTGTAGGCGATACCTTCGTTGTTCAAATAGCCGAACGATCCGTAGATCGAGGCGTTTCCGGTCTGCCCGGAGATCGAAGCGTTGTACTCCTGACGCAGGGACGAGCGGAAGGCGGCATCGGTCCAGTCGTCGGGACGGACGTAGTACTCCTTGCCCTCATAGACGAGACGGCGGCCGAGAGTCGCAGCGGGATTGACCTTGCCGTTGATGCCGATGAACTCCTGCCCGGAAGGAACCGTATAGACCATATAGCCCAGACCTCCGTCATTCGCATTGGCCGTCAAATTCGTATTGGCACGCAGATGGGCCTCGCCGACACTCATTCCCGAATTGACATAGTAGTTTTCAGCGCACTGTAATGCAGTTCGTAGAATTGTGCCGGGTTGGTGATGTACGCATAATCCTGGACGGCGCGCGAATTGACGCCCCACTTGGCGTCGATTGTCACGTGAGCCTCCTGCGACTTGGCCTTTTGGTGGTGATCATCACCACGCCGTTGGCGCCGCGGGCGCCGTACAGCGAGTTCGAGGCGGCGTCCTTCAGCACGGTCATCGACTCGATGTCGCTCGGATTGAGGTTGTTCAGGTCACCCGAGTAGGGCATGCCGTCCACGATCCAGAGCGGATCGTTGCCGGCGTTGAGCGAGCTGAAGCCGCGGATGCGGATTTTCGACTCTCTCCCGGCTGTCCCGAGGTGTTGGTCAGCTGCACGCCCGCGACCTTTCCGGCCAGAGCCTGCGCTACGTTCGACTGCTGCGACTTGGCGATGTCGTCCGATTTGATGACGGTCGCCGAACCGGTGAAAGCCTCCTTTTTGCCGTACCGAACGCTACGACGATCACGTCGTCGATAGCCTGTGTGTTCTCTTTCAGCACGACGTCGATCCGGGTTTGCGTCCCCACCTTGATCGTGTGGGACTGATAACCCATGAACGACACGACCAGCACATTGTCCGGTGCGGCTTTGATCGAAAACTGCCGTCCGCACCGGAGGTCGTACCCTTTGTAGTGCCTTCGACCAGAATGGTGGCGCCGACGATGCCGGCCCCCGCATGATCTTTGACCGAACCCGTAATTTCCCGTTCCTGCGCATGGGCGGACAGGAGCAGGCCGAGAACAGCCATCAATGATAGAAAGATTTTTTTGGTCATAAATGCGCCATTTTAACGCTGGTAAAAAAATTGATTATAGAAAATTTGCCGTCTTCGTGTTCCGGCCCGGAGCCGAAACATATCCCCTCCCCTTCCGGAAGCCCGGAGGGAGGGGGGGGGAGGCTGTCATCCGCCTGTCCGGTCACCGAACCGGCCGGATCGCAGCCTATTTGTAGAAATCGTCTGCAAGGTCGTTCGGCTTCGAGCCCGAATACTTGGCAGCCTTGCCCCGGAATTCGATGATCAAGGTGTTTCCGGTTCCGGTCGGATCAGGGTTCCATGTACTGAATACTCCCCAATCGACCATCGAGAATTTGAAGATCCACTCCTTGTTCTCCTGCTTGACGGTCACTGCCGCCTTCTCGGGACACCGCATGCAGTACTTATCCTTGTCGGAATATCCGTACCCGTTATATGAGGACAGATACATATACTGGAACCTGAGGTTCCATTTGCAATTCGTGCCTTCCGCATGCAGGTCGATCTCTCCTTCATGGTCGAGGTAGCTGTCCGGCAGGAAAAACATCGGAGTAGTATTATCCGCATCGATACTCTCGGTGAAAGCATTCCGGAAATAGAAGCAATATCCCGATACCTTCTCGCCGGTATAACTATCCCGATAAGCCGGGTCGTGCCGCACCTCCATCGCCGTAACGGGCCAATACAGCATGTCCTTGTTATCCTTGTCCAGGAATTTGATATAGGGCTCGAACGGTTTGACGGGCTTCAATGTTTCTTCATCCATTGCGTCGGCCGTCGCAGCCGTCGGCACACCGTAGTATTCGGCTTCGACCCCGATGCCGTTTTTCAGCGTCAGATTTACCCGCAGATAAATCTCCTTGCCGCCAGCGGGATTGGGATGGGTCTCGATCGTACCGGTCAGTCCCGCATCCTCGCCGTAGTAGGTCTGATAGGTCTTGTGGTCGTAGAGCCGGAACCAGTAATCGGAGGTCTGCGCCGCAACGTCGATCACGCCGTCGAACTTGGCCGCCAGCACCCGCACATACGCAGCCCAATGACCTTTGGCGAGATCGGCCGGGGCTGCGGCCGTTTCGGCATCGCCCAAAGCGAATACGTAGCTGCCGACCTGCGGCTCCTGCGAGAAGAGCGCGGCGATCGGGGCCTCGGCTGCGGCCGCAGCCTCGCCTCCGGCTGCCGGCTCCGTCACCTTGATCGTATTGGTGGCCGCATAGCCTCCGGCGAACGTGCCTTCGTAGGCGGCACGCAGGCGCTTCCGTCTTTCGAAGCGTCAAGCGCGACGATGAGCCCTCGATCGTGCCGAATTTATCCGTCAGGTACTTCGCCGTCAGCGTTCCGGTCGTCCCGGCGCCCGTTGCGAATTCACCGCAGCGAATCTGCACCTTCGCGGGATCAGCTGTCGCAAGGTCGATTTCCTCCGTTCCGAACAGCTCCTCGGCAAGCAGAATATCCACGCCCGCAGCCCCCTCCTCGGGAGCGGCCAGGCCCTCTTGCTCGTAGAGGCAGAAGCGGCGGTTGCCTTCGCGGACATTGCGCCACTCGACGACGCTTCCGACGGCGGCGATCCGATTGTCGATCTCGTATTGGTTCGTCAGTTCGACGTCACGCTCTTCCGTACAGGTATTCTGGTAACGGGCGATCAGCGTCTTGCCGCTCTTCAATTCGACGTAGGTATAGAGATTGAGCCGGGTTTCCGTCACCAGATCGGCGGAGAGTTCTACGCTCGCGACGTCGTTCATCGTCGTCTTTTTCACCGAAATATCCTTGTATTCGATTTCGAACGGATCGGAGGCCGTGTTCACGGTGCCCTTGGGGCTCTCCACCATCACGCGCAGATAATCGTCGGCCTGTTTCATCTGCTCGGCATTGATCAGCCCCTCGGTCGGCGAGAGATAAAAGGTGTGGCTGCCGTCTTCTTCAGCGACATAGATTGCCGACTTGATGCCGACGAGATCGCCTCCGTCGTACTGGATTTGATCGGTCAGAGTTACAGGAGGCTTCTTCCCGGGGTCGGGATCGTCGTTGGGATCGTCGTCATCGCATGCACCCAGCATGGCTGCCGATGCGAGCAACGCGCACGCCAGCGCGCGCAGTCTGTAATGGGTCGAGTTTTTCATAACGATTGTTTTTAATAGCGCGGGGTTCGGGAAAACCCCGCGCTATCCGGTTTTTCTGTTGTCATTCGGTCATTCCGGCCTTGCGGAACATGATGCCCGGCAGTTCTTCGGCCAGACGGCTCATCGGAACCGACGGAGCCGGCAGGCGGCGAAGCAGTCTGGGCGGTTCGAGATGATCCTTCTCTGCCGCAGCACGCCCCGTTTGGCTTACGACAGGGCCTTCCCACGTTCCGCGCACATGATGCTTGCGCACGCAGATGCCGTCGACCTCGAACCGGTACCAGTTCTCCTTGCCTTCGCCCTCGACCTTGGTGATCGTAACCTGACCGTCGTAGAGCAGGGCGTGTCCGTCCATGTATTCGAAGATCTTGTTGTCATCTCCCCACATCGAATAAGTCTGGTGCATCCACCGGCTGCCATGCAGACCGCCGTCCAGCATAATGCCGCGCATCATGACGCCGGGTTTGATGTATGCCGGCCAGCGCTGTTCGGTCACCTCGTAGGTTCCCGGAGTGATTTCGTTCTCCTTGCCCGGCTCGGTGGTAAGTTCCACACGGACGATGTCACCGCCCGGCTCGCGATCCACGAAGTCTTCGAGATGGTCTCCTACCCATTCGATACCGATATTGATGAATTGCAGACCGCATCCGTAGGAACTGATCGGTTTGTAGCCGATGCCTTGGATATAGACCTGATCCGAAGTATAGTAATGCGCCTTTTTGATCTTCGACAGATCCATGTCGTAGTCACGCTCGAGCGTCGAGGTGCCGTCGTCATCGGACTTGTCGTCGGATGCGTCGGTGATCGGAATGACTCCGGTGTACGAGCCCTTGAGGGTAAAGCCGTCCTTCGAGGTAAGGTTGAACTCGATCTTGTATACCGGTTCTATTTTGCCGTCTTCGCCTTGGGCCGTACCGGCGGCCTCGATCTTGATGATGCCCTCCTTTCCGTAGGAAAATTGTCCGAAAGAGGTTCCGTCGTCCAACTGGACATAAGTGCCGAGCGGGAATACCAGCCCCTCCATCGGTATTTCCACGGCGGGCATCCACGACCCCCATTGGAACGAGGTGTTGGCCAGATATTCGTGGGGCTTGATCACGGCTTCCTTCGGATTGCCGAACAGGTCGTTGAATACGACGAGCGCAGCGGCGAGACCGCCCTGCCCCTCCTCCGTGTCGTAGGTTTCGTCGTAAATGTTGATCTGCATCATGCCGGTACCTGCTTCGAGCATGTTGCCGTAATAGGTCGCGGTGGCGCTGAATCCGACCACTTCCACGTCGCGTCCGATCTGCGGCAGGTAGAAGCCGCCGTCCTCCGGCTGATCGACGATCTGGAGCTGTCCCTCGTAGACGATGCTCTTTTCGGAACCGTCCGTATCGACGAAACGAAGCGAAACGCTCCAGACGTCACCCTCGTGGGAGACTTTCAACGGCTCTCCCGAAACCAGCGACAACTGGGTCTTATTGCCTTCGGCGTCGATATACTGAACACCGGTATATTGGGACGTGAACGTGTGATCCTCGTTGAGCTGGCTGGCCATATATTCACCCTCGGGAAGCGTGTAGGCATCTTCGCCCGGAACCGCATAGAGGTCGGCCACGAAAAGGTAACCCGCCTCTTTGAGCGTCACCCGCCCTTTGGATACGGTATGCTCGGCATCCGTGAAGGCCATATAATAGTTGTGCGACTCCACGCCCTTGACCGGGCCGAGGTACCACGACAGCGGAACTTTATCCAGCAACACCTTGTCTGCGTCATCTCCCACCTCCGAAGCGTCGGAATTCTTGCACAGTCCGTAATAGGCAACCGTCAGCGTTTTTCCGCCGGTTTCGATTTCGGCGGAAATACGAGCGACGCGGGCCGAGAGGAACTCGACCGAGAGATCCGCTTTCGAGGCTTCTCCGACGTTCGAGGAGTTTACGTCGATCTCCCCATAGGCGATTCCGTTGCCGGCAACCGCAAAATCGACGGCTCCGGAAGGTTGTTTGACGGTAATTTTGACGGCATCGTCGGCGATCAGCATGCCGTCCACATCCACAAGCCCTGCCGTCGGCGAGAGATAGATCGTATAGACGGAGGCAGCTTCCGAAGCATCTGCCTTTTCGCCGTTTCCGGGAGTCTCGACCGTGTAGACGGCGGATTTGATTTCCCGCACGACACCGTTGCAGATCAGGGCATTCCCGCTTTCTGGCATATCGGGGTTGCCGGATGGAGTGGAATCGTCGTCCGAACATGAATTCAGTACGGACGCTCCTGCCATGCAGAGCATGGCCAGAAAGAATAGGTACAACTTTTTCATAGGATGAGATTTAATGAACCGGCTTCCCGGTTTGGCTTTCGGATGTGATAAGCATAATGAAATGCCATACTTAAAACAGTCGATACAATCTACATAATGAAACCCTGGACGGATTCCAAAAAATTACTTATTCGAGTTTCGGGATTTTATCGACTTGGCACGAGAACGGTTTTAAGGAAAAATCCCCCCCCCCTCGCGATTTGACGTGGTAAGAGGATTCTCTCTGTTGCAAAAATAATAAAAAGATTTTATCCTAATTAATTTTTCGCAAAAAAATCATCAGCAATTACGCTCCAAATGCATAAAAAAGTCTTGCAAAATGCGCATTTTAAGAACAGATTCGCACTTCAGACCGACGGCGAAATCGGGCAGATCGACCGCTTCGAAACTGCTCCGCCAAACCAAAAACAAGGATGGAATAAAATATACTATATATAAATATGATCTCTTTCCAGATGAGTGGATATACCACGCCCGCGTCCTGCAAACCTCACATTACCTTATCCCGATAGTCGGGGTGAAATATACACAGTGACAACCGTCTGGCTGCCACATCCGAGCACCACACCCTCCGAGCTGAAATCAATCGTTGTTATTC
>JBKSUH010000038.1:0-15452 GCA_047233565.1 Alistipes sp. | reverse complement strand
GGTCGATCTTGCCCACGAAGCAGATGCCCTGCGAGTCCTTGCGCTTGGCCGTGGCCAATCCCTGCTCGGCGGCGATGCGCCGCACCTCGGGTTTGAGCAGGGCGCCGACGGGGAACAGGGCGTAGCGCAACTGCTCCTGCGAGAGCTGGCAGAGGAAGTAGCTCTGATCCTTGTTGGGGTCGGTGCCCGCGAGGAGTTTATAGATTGTCCGTCCGTCGGGCAGCGTCTCCTCGGCCTTGCGGCAGTAGTGCCCCGTGGCGACGAAATCGGCGCCCAGCCGGAGCGCTTCGCGCAGGAAGACGTCGAATTTGATTTCGCGGTTGCACAGCACGTCGGGGTTGGGCGTGCGTCCCTTTTCGTATTCCGAGAACATGTAATCGACCACGCGGGTGCGGTAGTCCGCCGAGAGGTCGACGACGTGCAGCGGGATGTCCAGTTTTTTGGCGACCAGTTCGGCGAAGACGCGGTCGTCGTGCCACGGGCAGTCGCCCTCGAGCGTTCCCGTCGTATCGTGCCAGTTGATCATGAACAACCCCACGACGTCATGCCCCTGCTGTTTGAGCAGGTATGCGGCGACCGATGAATCCACGCCGCCCGAAAGTCCGATTACGACACGTGCCATAGTAATATTGTTATTTACAGGTCGAGCAGCCCTTCGGGCAGCACCAGTTTCATCGTGCGCCCCCCGAAGTCGATATGGGCGATGAACTCCTCGGCGGCGGGGACGAGCACCGTGCGGCCGCCGATCTCCAGCTCGAAAAGCGGGTTGGCGTCGCTGTCGTAGTAGTCCGCGACCCTGCCTGCGAATTGTCCGGCAGGGGGCATGCTGTCGCCGGCGGCGCTGCCGGCGCTGTTGGCGTTGGCATTATCGTTGCTGCCGCCTCTGCTGCCGTCGTCGTTGCAGGTGTCGTTGTTTGCGTTGTTGCCATCGTCATTTCCGCCGTTTCCGCCGTTTTCCGTGCCGCCGTGCCGTATCTCGAAGCCCGTAACGGCGAATCCGATCAGGTCCTCCATGTAGAATTCGTCGTCATCCTCCTCGTCGAACCGGATGCGGAATTCGAGGCCGAGCAGCTCCTGCGCCCGGCGTTCGGTGTCGAAGTCGGCGAATGCGGCGACGGCGCCTGAGGCTCCGCGGCGTTCGAAACGTTCGCACCAGAGCGGCACTTCGAGGGCGTCGATGGTGACCAGCAGCGGGATGTCGGTGTCGAAATCCGCGGGGAAATCGGCGTAAAGCGACAGCATCACTCCGCCGTCGGTGCCGAAAAGCTTGTTGATTCTGCCTGCGGGTATGGAAACGCTCATGTCGGTTCGGTTTACGGTGTTTATCCTCCGCATCGCGTGGAGCGTGCGATTCTCGCTCGTCCGGCGGTGCGGCAGGGGACTTTCCATGCGTGGCGTGGCGCTGCGGGCGTGCCGCCCGGCCGGAAAGAGTTTACAAAAGTAATGAAAAAAACCGGTAAACCTCCCGTTGCGGGAAATTTACCGGGATTCCGGAAAGAAGCTTTCCTGGTGTTATTCTGCGGCAGGAGCCTCTGCTGCGCCCTCTGCGGGAGCCTCGGCAGCTTCGGCGGCGGCAGCCTCCTCGGCTTCTTTGGCGGCAGCTGCGGCAGCGGCCTGCTTCTCGGCGATGGCCTTTGCGCGCTCCTCCTTGATCTTGGCTTCGGCAGCCAGGCGTGCTTTCTCGGCCGACTTGGCATCCGTGGCGAGCTTGTTGCTCTTGGCCTCGATCTTACCGGCCTTCTCGCCCAGCCATTTGTTGAAGCGGGCTTCGGCTTCGGTCTCCGAGAATGCGCCCTTGGCGACACCGCCTAACAGGTGCTTCTTGTATAATACGCCCTTGTACGAGAGGATGGCCCGACAAGTATCCGTAGGTTGTGCGCCTTTCTGTAACCAACCCAATGCTTTCTCGAAGTCGAGGTCGATCGTAGCAGGATTCGTGTTGGGGTTGTAGGTTCCCAACTTTTCGATGAATTTACCATCACGTGGCGCTCTGCTATCTGCGGCAACGATGTGGTAGAAAGCAAAACCTTTCTTACCGTGGCGTGCCAGACGAATTTTAACAGCCATTTTGCTATAAAATTTTGTTGTAATTAATAAAAAACGCTCACCCACTTTGGGCTTTTAAGCCTGCAAATGTAGGCAAAATATTCCGCCCGGCAAAATAAATTGCGGAAAAATGCGCGCGGAAGGCTGTTTTATGGCGTTTTCGATACGGATGAAAAATGCCGGGCCGCATTTGCGGCCCGGCGTCGAGTGATCCCGGCGGATTCGAACCCACGACCGACAGCTTAGAAGGCTGTTGCTCTATCCAACTGAGCTACGAGACCATGTCGATTTTCGGGTGCAAAAGTACGAAATTCCGAAGTATCTACAAATTTATTTCGTGTTTTCTTGTTTTATCTGCATCGGACGGCCGGCGTTTTATTCCGGACCGGGCGTCTGCGGAAGCGCCGCTGAGCCTTGTAAAACAAGCCGGACGGTCTGTCCGGCTTGTTTTGAGTCTAGTGCGGGGCGCCTGTTTTCGGGGCCGGCCGCTGGAGACGGTGTGGGTGTGAGGCGGATTTGCGACGGCTGTTCCCGGACTTTCTCTGTTATTTGTTCAGGTATTTGTCCAGATACATTTTCAGTTCGCGCGGCATGACGGGTTTGGTGATGAATCCGTTGCAGCCGGCTTCCTCGGCAGTGCGGCGGTCGGTGTCGAAGGCATAGGCCGTTTGCATGATCACGGGCAGTTCGGCCGTATGGCGGCGAATCTCCTTCAGCGCCTCGATGCCGTCCATGACGGGCATTTTGATGTCCATCAGTATTGCGTCGGGCTTGTGCTCCATGGCAAAATCGACAGCCTCCTGCCATTCTTGGCCCATAGCAGATCGTACTCTTTTTGAGTATTATTTCCAGAAGCTTGTAGTTGCTCTCGACATCTTCCGCTATCAGAATCAAGGGTTTCCGTACGTCGGGATTGTTGTCTGTCATTGTGTTTGTTGTTGGGATGTGTGCAAATATAGAAAATAATTCCTGAATTTAAGAGTTTACCGCCAAAATGTTCCCTCCCAGCGGGCTGTATTGCCGCATCTGTCCGTCACCGTGAGCTGCACGCTGCGGCGTTTTTTGCGGCGGGTAGGTCGAACGCATGTACGAGCGTACCCTGCATCGGGAAACGGTCGCAGGGCACCCAGCGGCCGTCGATGAGCAGCGTGCAGGAGGCGATGCCTGAGAAATTGTCGCTCACGCGGAAGCGGATGCTGCGGGCGCCGCCGAGGTCGGCCCTTCGCTGAAGAGCGGCCGGATGCGCGGCGGTATGATGTCGGCGGCGACGAAGATGTCGCCCGTGGTGCGGGTCGTCGCCGTCACGGCGCCGTCGGCGTATCTGCCGCCGATGCAGGCGATGCGTCCTTTGGCCGTACGGGTCGCAAGAACCGTACGGGACTGCATGTCGTCGGGCACGAAGGCGTGTACGGAGACCGTCATCGGGCGGCGCAGGGGCGTTTCGGCGCCGAGGATGCGGTAGGCGGGCGAGAGGATCGCCGCCGTGGAGTCGGATGCGGGGGCTTGACGCTGTTCCGGGCGGCAGAAAATGGGTTCGTAGACCGCTCCTGCGGGGATGCGGGCCGTCAGATCGCGGCCCGCACGGACCAAAGCCGCCTTTCGGGCCGCAGGACGACGGCCGTGCTGTCGGCTTCGGTGCGGAGCGTTTCCGTGCGGCCGAGAATGTCGAATTCCAGCTGTGAGCGATTGCCGCAGTCGTCCCATGCCTCGATGCGGATGCGGCGGGTCTGTCCCGCTTCGGTGCGGATGATTCCGCGCTCCTCCATGACGGGGTAGAAACAGGCGGGGGATTGGGCCAGCTGCGCAGCGCGGATCACCTCGTTGCGCGAGGTGAGTTGCAGCGGGTAGTAGCTCACGGCGTCGCAGCAGCGCGAATTCGCCTGCTCGAAGCCGTCCATGCGGTATTCGAAAAGGGGCTTGCCGTCGGCCGATAGGGCGAGGCGCCACAGGCCGAAGGTGTTGCCCACGCCGTTGCGGCGGTCGCTGGCCTCGACGACGAAGTAGCCTTTGCGCCCCGCGCCGACGGGCTCTTCGCGCGTCAGGCGGTAGTTGCCCCCGGCGCTGCGGACGACGGCATAGCTCTCCGGGCGGCTGTGCACGGGGACGCCCTGCACGGTGTCGACCTCGATGTAGTGGATCCGCATGATGCGCGGCGGGAGGTCGTCATGGGGGCGGATGATCCCGGCGCTTACGACGTTGTAAAGCCGCTGCGTGCGGGTGTCGCGCAGTTCGTAGTGGAGGTGCGGCCCCATCGACGAGCCGCTGTTGCCCGAAAATCCGATCGTGTCGCCCTGTGCGACGGGCCATGCGTCGGGGCCGAACCAGAGGTTTACGCTGTTCGAGCGGCGGGCGTGGCGCTCTTCGCGCACGCGCTCCTCGATGTCCTTGCGGAAGCGTTGCAGGTGGCCGTATACGGCGGTCGTGCCGTTGTGCAGCGTGAGGTAGACGGCGCGCCCGTAGCCGTAGGGGCCCAGGCTTACGCGCGAGACGTAGCCGTCGGCCACGGCCACGAGGGGTTTGCCCTCGGCACCGTCGGTTTTGATGTCGATGCCCGCGTGGAAATGCCCGGGGCGCATCTCGCCGAAATTGGCCGAGTAGAGCCCTTCGACGTCGCGGATCGGGTATATGTACTCCTCCGGGGCGGGGTGTTGTCCCCGGGCCCCGAGGCAGGCGGCGGTCGATATGAGCAGTATCAGAATTCGTCGCATGTCTCCGTGTCCGTCACGAGCCCCGAGGCGGCCTCCACGACCGTTTCGTAGTCGTAGCCCAGCGAAAGCCCGTAACGTATCAGTTTGGTTTTCAGTTCGTATTGTGTCGTATGTCTGGTCGTCCGCATCTTGCGTTCCAGCTGCTGCCGCAGCCGGCCGGCCATATCCTGACGGTCGGCCTGCGCCAGTGCCGCGTCGATCAGCTCCTGTCGATACGCTTGCGCTGCAGGGCCGTGCGGATCTTGTATTCGCCCCAGCCGCTCAGCCGCAGTTTGTCGCGCACGAAAGCTTCGGCGTAACGGCCGTCGTCGATGAAGCGGTCGCGGACGAGCCGCGCCAGCACCTGCTCGCCCTCGCGCTCCGCAAGCCCCAGCCGCGCATCAGCCGCCGGGCGTCGTCCTGCGACTTTTCTGCGCGCGCACAGAGCCGCATGAGTGCGGCGAGGCGCCTGTTCGGGCGTTTTGGCGCGTTTTCCGGTCGTTTTTACTTCAGGCGGCTGCATACCATGCGGGGTTTTCCGTTGAGGTCTTCGCGCACCTCGGTGTCCGTATATCCCTCCTCGCCGAGCAGGAGGCGCATCTGTCCGGCCGAGCGTTCGTAGATCTCGAAATAGAGCTTCCCGCCGGGGCGGAGCATCCGCCGCCCGGCGCGGGCGATGGCGCGGTAGAATCGCAGTGCGTCGTCGTCGGGGACGAACAGCGCCTCGGGGGGTTCGTACCCGCGGACGTTGGCGTGCATTGCCGCAAGGTCGCTTTGCGGCACGTAGGGCGGGTTGGAGACGATGACGTCGAACGGTCCCGGAAAGACTTCGGCCAGATCGCTCAGGGCGTCGGCCTTGCGCAGGATGACCCCGGCGCCGAGCGCCCGGCAGTTGCGGGCAGCGGTTTCCAGCGCCGTGTCGGAGATGTCCGCCGCATATACCTGCGCGCCGGGCAGCGCCAGCGCGAGGGTGGCCGCGATGCAGCCGCTTCCGGTGCCCACATCGAGAAGGGCGGCGGCCGTCGTTTCGGCCTGCGCGATCCATGCCGCCAGCTCTTCGGTTTCGGGCCGGGGAATCAGCACCCCTTCGTGCACGGCGAACGTGCGGCCGCAGAACTCCGTGCGCCCCACGACATACTGCACCGGACGGCCCGCGGCCAGCTGGCTGAGGATGTCGTCCAGCTCCGCGATTTCGAGCGGCGCGCCGGGATCGGTCAGCAGGGCCGACGCGCTCAGCCCCGACAGCTCCGAGACGGCGACGAGGGCGATGCTCCGGCTTCACGCGCCCCGTAGAGGGCGCGAGGCGTGCCGAAATACGGCCGAGTATGTCGCGGCGCGTGGTCATTAGCGGATGAAGTTGGCCAGCGCGATGGCTACGGCGGCTTCGACGACCACCGCGCCCCGCAGGGCGACGCAGACGTCGTGGCGGCCGCGGATCATCAGCGGCTCGACCTTGTTCGTGGCCAGATTGTAGGTCATCTGTTCGCGGCCGATGCTCGGCGTGGGCTTGACGGCGGCGCGGACGACGAGTTCGTTGCCGTTGGTCAGTCCGCCGTTGATGCCGCCCGCGTTGTTGGTCGCTGTCGTGCCTTCGACGTCGAGCAGCGGGTCGTTGTTTTGCGAACCGCGCATGCGCGCCCCGGCGAAGCCGCTGCCGAATTCGACCCCCTTGACGGCCGGGACGGCGAACAACAGGTGGGCGATCAGGCTTTCGGCCGAATCGAAGAAGGGTTGTCCCAGTCCCAGTGGGACGCCCTGTACGCGGCATTCGATGATTCCGCCGACCGAATCCCGGTCGGCCGCCGCCGCGCGCAGCACCTCGTCGAAGCGCGCAGGGTCGGTGCATCCGCCGATCTCGGTGATGCGCGTGTCGAAGGCGATGCCCGGCGGGAGCATCTTCTTGGCGACGACGCCCGCGGCGACGAACGCCACGGTCAGGCGTGCCGAGAAATGGCCGCCGCCCCGCGGGTCGTTGAACCCGTTGAAGCGGTGGTAGGCCACCAGGTCGGCGTGCGAAGGCCGGTAGTGGCGCATCACGTTGGCGTAGTCCTGCGAGTGGGTGTCGCGGTTGGCGAACTCGATGGTCAGCGGGGCGCCCGTGGTCATGCCGTTGTAGAGTCCCGACACGATCTGCGGGATGTCGGGTTCGCGGCGCGGCGTGGTGCCGCGCGCGCGCTGCGGCGGCGTGCAAGGTCGGCTTCGAAATCTTCCGCCGAGAGCGGAATACCTGCGGGAACCCCGTCGATCGAGATGCCGATCTGCGGGCCGTGCGACTCGCCCCAGATGGCGAGCCTGAAATTGTGTCCGAAAATATTCATGGCGTTCAGATTCTGATTTTTTCCAGGTCTTCGAAGAATCCGGGGTAGCTCTTGGCTACGCATTCGGCGCCTTCGATGGTCATTTCCCCGTCGCAGAGCAGTCCTGCGACGGCCATCGACATGGCCATGCGGTGGTCGCCGTGGCTCTGCACGCGGGCCTGGCGGATCCTGCCGCCGCGGATGCGCATGACGTCCTCCTGGGAGGTGTCCACCTCGATGCCCGCCTTGGCGTACTCTTCGCGGATCGCCTCGGCGCGGTTGCTCTCCTTGTGCAGCAGCCGCGAAGTGCCGCGGATCGTGCTGACGCCGTCGGCCGCCGCGGCGAGGGCCGCAAGGGCGGGGAAGAGGTCGGGGCAGTTGGTGGCGTCGAATTCGAAGCCGTGCAGCGGGCGGCTGATCGCCGTCACCGAATCGGCTTCGTTGATGACGGCGGCGCCGGCCCGACCAGCGCCGTGCAGATGGCCGTGTCGGCCTGCTTCGAAAGCATGGAGACGTTCTTCACGGTGACTTCGCCCGCGACGGCGCCCGCCACGAGCAGCATGGCCGCGGCGCTCCAGTCCCCCTCGATGCTGAAAAAGGCCGGGCGGTAGCGCTGTCCGCCCTCGATGTAGAACTCCTTGTAGTCGTTATGGCAGATTTCCACGCCGAAACGTGCCGCCGTGTCGACGGTCATGTCCAGATAGGGGGTCGAGACGGCGCTGCGGACGTGGAGCGTGGTGTCGTGCTGCGAGAGCGGGAGCGCCAGCAGCAGCCCCGTGATGAACTGCGACGAAACCGAGCCGTCGACGTCGATCTCCCCGCCCCGGATCGGGCCGCGCACTTCGAAGGGCAGGTAACCGTCGTTGTCCCGTACCCGGACGCCGAGGCGGCGCAGCGGGTCGATCATCATGTGCATGGGGCGCCGTAGCAGGGTGCCCTGGCCTTCGATGGTGACGGGCATCCCGCAGAGCGAGGCGATGGGGGTGAATAGGCGTGTCGAAAGACCCGACTCGCCGACGCGGAGCGTGTGCCCCTGCGGGCGCAGCCCGCCTTCGATCGAAAGCGTCTCTTCGCCGATCCGGGTCACGCGGGCGCCGAGCGTCTCGATGCACCGCAGCGCCGAGCGCGTGTCGTCGCAGAATTCCAGGTTGCGCAGCACCGAGGTCTCCCCGCAGAGGAGCGATGCCGCCAGGGCACGCTGTGCATAGCTTTTCGAACAGGGCGGCGTCAGCGTGCCTTTAACGCGGCCCAATGGAACCGTCTTGTCCATTGTGTAGGTTATATGCTTTTATGGGCACCGGGGTTGGCCGGCACCCTGAAATTAAAATCCTCGCCTCTATTCCTGTGTTTCGGTCTCCTCTCCGGCCTGCTGCGCCTGCTGTCCCTTGCGGTTCTTCATCTGCTGGGTCAGCTGGTGGCTCTTCTTGAGCTCGAAATGCTGGCCGAGGTAGACCTTGCGAACCATCGGGTCGGCGGCCAGTTCCTCGGCCGTACCCGTCTTGAGGATCTTGCCCTCGTAGAGCAGGTAGGTGCGGTCGGTGATGGCCAGCGTCTCGTCGACGTTGTGGTCGGTGATGATCACGCCGATGTTCTTGTGCTTGAGCGTCGCCACGATCGACTGGATGTCCTCCACGGCGATCGGGTCCACGCCCGCGAAGGGTTCGTCGAGCAGGATGAACGCCGGGTTGATGGCCACGGCGCGCGCGATCTCCGTGCGGCGGCGTTCACCGCCCGAAAGCTGGATGCCGAGGCTCTTGCGGACCTTCTGCAGGCGGAACTCCTCGATCAGCGATTCGACGCGCTCGGCCTGATACTCCTTCGAATATTCGGTCATTTCGAGCACGGCGCGGAGGTTGTCCTCGACCGACAGGCGGCGGAAAACCGACGCTTCCTGCGCCAGATAGCCCACGCCCATCTGCGCGCGCTTGTAGACCGGTTCGTTGGTCAGCTCGGCGACCTGTCCCTCGTCGTTTTCCAGAAAAATGCGTCCTTCGTTGGGCTTGATGAGTCCCACGATCATATAGAAGGTCGTGGTCTTGCCCGCTCCGTTGGGGCCGAGCAGTCCGACGATCTCGCCTGATTGACGTCGATCGAGACGTGATCGACGACCGTACGGGCTTTATATTTCTTGACAAGTTCGCTTGTGTATAGGCGCATGTTGCTGCATGGTTAAGTTTGCAGCCCCTTCATCCCGAAGCGGTTTCGTATTCGGGCGGATGAGCCGGAACGGGAAGGCTGCGGGCCGGGGCCGTCGCAACAAAGGTATATAAAGTAGGTAAAAACTCCAAACCGCGGGGCCATAATTCTCTCCGGAAAGGGGCGAAGTCCGGAAATTGTCCGCAGCGGCGGCAAAGGTTCGAACGGCCGCGGAAATGTTCCCCGGCGGCCGGGCGTGCGGGCCGGAGCGTGCGGCGATGTTGTCCCGGCAACTGCGGGGACAATCGGGCCGGGCGTCAGAAGAATCCGATCAGCGCCACTTCGAAGCCGTTGCCGTTCTTGGCTCCCGCCGCCGAGTATTTCGAAAGCGTCCATGCGGCCTGCGCCTTCAGCCGCGGAATGGGCATGTAGAGGAAGCCCACCAGAAAGTCCTGCTGCTTGCCGACCGAGCCGGGCAGGTAGGTGTTGCGTTTGCCGTTGAAGACGTCGTAGCGGATTACGGGCATGTATTTGCCCTTGAATTTGTAGCCTGCGATGAGGTAGTACATCTGTTCGTCGACCTTGCCGCGTGTCTTTCCCCCGTCGTCTTGTCTGTGTAGGCCGCGGAGGAGCCGGTGTGCGCGTATTCGGCCCGGACGAGGATGTGTTCGCTGTCGTACCAGAAGCCGGCGGCGTAGCGCGTCATGGGGATATAGTCCTTCGAAACCGTGTTGTTGGTGTATTCGCCCCAGTTCACCGAGCCTGAAATGCGCAGCTCCCTGAGAGGGAAGAACGTGAGGCGCGCCACGATGTCTTTCGACTTGTTGTCGTCCGAACGGTTCATCTGCGAGCCGTTGAAGAGGGCGAGGTTGTAGGTGAGCATGTCCCAGCCGTCGCGGTGCAGGAACGCGCCCGTGGCTTGCAGGCCGCAGTCGCGTCCGTAGGTGTTGTAGCCCGACACGGCGTTGCGGCAGACCATTTTGAGAATGGCGTGCGAGAAGTTGGGGACTTCGAGCGTGCCGGGCGAGATGTCGTAATTCTCGATGGTCAGCGGAACGGGGAACTGACCGGCCCAGATGTGTATCTGGGGGCGGATTTTGGCCCGCAGGTACATGTCCTGCACGGTGATGAGCGCCTTGCCCTGCTGGTCGGCCGAGCTGGAGAAGCCCTCGAACTGCATCTTGTAGTCGAACGTGCGGGAGATGTCGCCCGTGAGGATCAGACGCATGCGCTTGACGTTGAACGACGACGAATTTTGCCGTCCGTTCCCCGACGTTGGTCTGGTAGGTGTAGCCGATCTGTGCATAGCCCGAAAATTTGGGCAGCGCGGCGAGAATCTTCTCGAACCGGGTGATCTTCTTCGAGACCTCTTCCGGCGAAGCGGCGTCGTTGGCGTCGTCGATCTCGGCGGCGCTTGTTCGGGGTGCCGGTCGTGTGCCGGAGCCTTCCGGGGCGGGTTGTGCGGGGAGCGTCTGCGCGGCCGCCGGGAGACTCAGTGCGGCGGTGAACAGCAGTGCGGATAGTAAGCGTTTTTCATGGCTGACTGGTTATGTCGGTTAATAAGCGTCGGACAGCAAACTGTTTGCAGGGGATCGGGGAACTCTTTTGCATAGAATATGCCATTTTTCCGGGGCGCACGTTCTTGTGTCCGTACCGGAAAGAAACGAAACCATTTCGTTGAGCCGGGCGCGGCCGGGCTTGCTCAATCGCCGGGACGCTGAATTTTTATCGGTAGATGGTGCGGAATTCCGAATTTTTGCTAACTTTACCTAAGAATTTGTGAATAAAGAGTAGAATCGGCGAAATGAAACAAAATGAATCGTCCCTGCTGCACGACAAGCTGAAGGAATACTTCGGCTTTTCGTCGTTCAAAGGGAATCAGGAGGCTGTGATCCGCAATGTGCTGGAGGAAACGATACGTTCGTGCTTATGCCGACGGGCGGCGGAAAGTCCCTGTGCTACCAACTGCCCGCCCTGATCATGGACGGCGTGGCGATCGTCATTTCACCGCTTATCGCGCTGATGAAGAACCAGGTGGACGCCATGCGCACCTTCTCGGCCGAGTCGGGAATCGCCCATTTCCTCAATTCGTCGCTCAACAAGACGGCCGTCGCGCAGGTGCGTGCCGACGTGCTGGCCGGGAAGACGAAACTGCTCTATTTCGCCCCCGAATCGCTGACCAAGGAGGACAACGTGGCCTTCCTGCATAAAATAAAGGTATCGTTCTACGCCATCGATGAGGCGCACTGCATTTCGGAGTGGGGGCACGACTTCCGGCCCGAGTACCGCCGCATCCGCCCGATCATCAACGAAATCGGTGCCGCGCCGCTGATCGCCCTGACGGCGACGGCTACGCCCAAGGTGCAGCTGGACATCCAGAAGAACCTCGGCATGTCCGACGCTTCGGTGTTCAAGTCGTCGTTCAACCGCCCGAACCTCTACTACGAAATCCGGCCCAAGCACAACGTCGACCACGACATCATCCGTTTCATCAAGCAGAACGAGGGCAAGAGCGGCATCATCTACTGCCTGAGCCGCAAGAAGGTCGAGGAGCTGACCGAGTTGCTCGTGGCCAACGGCATCCGGGCGCTGGCCTACCACGCCGGGATGGATGCGTCGACGCGGGCCGCCAATCAGGACGACTTCCTGATGGAGCGGGTCGAGGTGATCGTCGCCACGATCGCTTTCGGCATGGGCATCGACAAGCCCGACGTGCGCTATGTCATCCATTACGACATCCCCAAGTCGCTCGAAGGCTATTACCAGGAGACGGGGCGTGCCGGCCGCGACGGCGGCGAAGGTTACTGCCTGACGTTTTACAGTTACAAGGACATTCAGAAACTGGAGAAATTCATGCAGGGCAAACCCATCGCCGAACAGGAGATCGGCAAGCTGCTGCTGCTGGAGACGGTGTCCTATGCCGAGAGTTCGATGTGCCGCCGCAAGACGCTGCTGCACTATTTCGGCGAGGAGTATACGGAGGAAAACTGCGGCAACTGCGACAACTGCCGCAATCCGCGTCCAAAGATCGACGCCAAGGCCGCGCTGAAGATGCTGCTGGAGGCTTTGCGCGACATCGGCGACAAGTTCAAGGGCGACTATCTGGTGAATGTGCTGACGGGCAAGACCACGGCGTTGATAAAGAGTTACGGTCACAACAAGAGCAAGTGGTTCGGCGCAGGCGCCGAGCACGACGCCACTTTCTGGGGCGCCGTGCTGCGCCAAGCGCTGATCCTGGGGCTGGTGGACAAGAATATCGAGAATTACGGGCTGATCTCGGTGAACCGCAAGGGCGAGAATTTCATCGCCATGCCTTTCCCCGTCACCGTGACGCTCGACCACGACTATGACGAGGAGGAGAAGGAGGCCGAGGCCGTCGTCCCGATGGGCAAGGGCGGCGCGGCGGACGAGGAACTCTTTGCGATGCTCAAGGATTTGCGTAAGAAAGTGGCCAAGCAGCACGGGCTGCCGCCGTTCGTCATCTTCCAGGATCCGTCGCTCGAGGACATGGCCGTGCAGTACCCGATCACCATCGAGGAGATGCAGAACATCACCGGCGTGGGAGTGGGCAAGGCCCGCAAGTTCGGCGAGGAGTTCGTCAAGCTCATCAAGGCCTATGTCGAGGAGAAGGAGATCATCCGCCCGCAGGACATGATCGTCAAGTCGGTCGGCAACAAGTCGGGCAACAAGATCTTCATCATCCAGTCCATCGACCGGAAGATGGATTTCGAGGATATCGCCCGCGCCAAAGACCTCGATTTCGACGAACTGCTGACCGAGATCGAAGGCATCGTCAACTCGGGTACGAAGCTCGACATCTCGTACTATCTGAGGGACTTTATGGACGAGGACAAGATCGAGGACATTTACCTCTATTTCAAGGAGGACGCCGAGAGCGATTCGCTCGATGCGGCCATCGACGAACTGGGGGCCGACTATACGGAGGAGGAGATACGTCTGGTGCGTATCAAATTCATTTGCGAGCAGGGCAACTGACGCCCTGGACACCTGCCATCCCACGGCTGTTGCGTCACTGTTCCGAGGATTGACACTAACTTAATAATACGCCTATGAACAAAAAGACTTTTACTGTTGCCGTGATTTTCCTGATCGTGACACTCGTGTGGCTCGGAGTCAATATATTCTGGGCCTTGTCGAACAGCAATTGTATATTCGACCTTGTCGTGGCCGTATTGTTCGTGCTTGCAGGCGTCGGGATGGTGTACAACGAATGCCACAAGCGCAAACGCAAGCACCTCGACGAGGTGAACAAATACAAAATACCGTAACCTATGTGTGCCATGCAACGGTTCCTGACGATCATGTCCGTGTTTTTCTTCGTGTGCGGCGTCGTTTCGCTGTGGCGGATCCTGTCCGACGACGGGCGGGATATCTGGTACGTGCCGCTCGTACTGATCGGTGCGTCGGGGATTTTGGCCGTCCGCGCCCGGAGCATGGGCCGCAAAAATACGCAAAACGAAGACTGATATGAAAACCAATGTGATGCAGATAGTCCGCCTCGTGATGATGATCGTGGCGGTGGCCGGGATAATCTACGCCCTGGAGTATATGGAGCGCGGCATTGCCGTGTGGTTCTGGATCACGCTGCTCGGCGTGGGTTTCGTGGGGCTGCTCTATACGTTCCGCCTCACGCAGCGCCGCGTGCGGCTCGAACGCCGTGCCCGGGAGCGGCAGGAAAAGAAAAAATCCCGCCGGTCGAAACGCTGACCTTCATCCGCCGGACATCGTTGCCCGGCGGATTTTTTGGAGAGGGCTGAGGCGGAGGGCCGGGAACTTCGGAAAATTTTCCGGAAGATCGATGCGGTTGTCTTGGCCGGGAATTTTCGGAAGCTGCAGGGTCCCTATTCGCCGGGCGATGCGCACGCCTTCATTACGCAGCCCCCCGCCGGAGGATTTCGCCGTAGTGATCGGCGGCAAAGCCGTGGGCGGCATCGGGTTGGCGCCGGGGACGGATGTCGGGCGGTTCAACGCCGGAATCGGCTGTCGGATCGGGGCTTCGTACCGGGGTCTCGTACCGGGGACGGGGTGTTATGACCGCCGCCGTGGCGCGGGCCGCGGAGCGGGTTTTCGCAAATACCCCGATAATTCGTATCTTTGCCGCCGCATACGTCTCGAATCCCGCTTCGCAGCGGGTGCTGGACAAAGCCGGATTCCGTTTCGTGGGGACGATGCACCGCGCTTTTGTCGGGAACGGAGCGTTCGTGGATGGCTGTTATTATGAATTGCTGAAATAGAATGAGTGAAGTAAGGGCTAAAAAGGCGCTGGGCCAGCATTTTCTGGTCGATCTGAATATTGCGCGCAAAATCTGCAACTCACTTTCGGGCGGAGAGATCCGGCTGCGGACAGCTCCTGCTGTTGCCGCTCTTCCCGGAGCGGACGGGCAGGCTGCGGCTGGGAGAGGACCGGAGGAGCCGGAGACGGCCGTAATCATTGCAGCGAAAAGAGGGACCGGAAACGCTGCCGAGACGGGTGCAGCGGCCGCAACCGGGGATGCCGCAGTCGCAGTCGATGGCCGGACGGCGGAAATTGCTGCCGGGCCGGATGTCGCTGCGGGTGCCGGACCAGATGTCGTGCAGAGTACGAATCGGGTGTCGTGGCGGGTGCCGGGCGGGATGTTGCGCAGGAGACAGGGCCGGAGGGTGTGTCGGGTATAGAGCCGGATGTTACGCCGGATGCCGGGCAGGGGCGAAAGCTGCCGGGCGCTGCGACGTGCTGGAGGTCGGGTGCGGCATGGGCGTGCTGACGCAGTTTCTGCTCAGGCGCGACGACATCGTCACCTACGGGGCCGAGATCGACCCGGAAAGCGTCGAATACCTGCATGCGCATTACCCCGAATTCACGCCGCGTCTGATGGAAGGCGACTTCCTGAAGATGAACCTGCGCGAACTGTTTCCCGGAGGGCTGAAAATCATCGGTAATTTCCCCTACAACATCTCCTCGCATATATTTTTCAAGGTGCTCGAGCACCGCGACCTGGTGCCCGAATGCGTCGGCATGATCCAGAAGGAGGTCGCCGTACGGATCGCGGAGCCCCCGGGGTCGAAGGAGTACGGCATCCTGAGCGTGTTGTTGCAGGCTTGGTACGACATCGAATACCTCTTTACGGTCAACGAAACGGTTTTCAACCCGCCTCCCAAGGTCAAAAGCGCCGTTATCCGCCTGCGCCGCAACAGCGTCGGACGGCTCGGCTGCGACGAGGCGCTGTTCGTGAAGGTGGTGAAAGCGTCATTCGGCCAACGCCGCAAGATGATCCGCAACTCGCTG
>JBKSUH010000037.1:0-15485 GCA_047233565.1 Alistipes sp. | reverse complement strand
TCTTTATATTGGGCAGTTCGAGCCCGTAGTTCTTTTTCCGGTCTTCCGCCTTGAGCCACAGTCCCAGGAGCATCGCCGCGATGCCGCAGCTGGCGAAAATCACCATCGGGAGCGTATAGTTGTAGGCCGTGCCGTCCACATGCCCCGGGTTACTGAATTTGAGGGCGTAGCCGATGACAGCTGGGAAGAGGCAGAGGCCGATGTTCTGGATCCAGAAGATCAGCGAGTAGGCCGAACCCAGGTAGCGGGTCTCCATGATCTTGGGAACCGAGGGCCACAGCGCTGCGGGTACCAGCGAGAACGAGATTCCCAGGATGATGATGGCGCCGTAAGCGACGAGCGTACTCGGATAGGCCGGGAGCACGAAGGCGAAGATCAGGTGGCATACCGTCATCAGGACGGCTCCGAAGATCAGCATCGTGGCGCCCTTGCCCTTGTGGTCGAGGTAGCTGCCCAGTAGCGGCGTGATGGCCGCGGCGCCCATCGGGAACCAGCGGAAGATGTCGGCGGCCGTTTGTGCCGTGACGCCGAGGTTGCTTTCCAGCATGTTCGTGGCGAAGCGCTGGAAGGGGAAGATTGCCGAATAGTAGAGCACGCAGAGTATGGCCACGATCCAGAATACCTTGCTGCTGAATATTTTGCCCAGGTCGCTGATGCGGAATTCCTCTTCGGAACTGTTGTTGCCGCGGGAATCCAGCCCGAGCTGTTTGTCCAGCTTGCGATCCATGAACGTAAAGACCACGTAGGTGAGCAGTCCGATCAGCAGCAGCAGGGTACAAAATGCCACCGGGCGCACGACCGTTGCGGGAGCCATGTTGGCGAGCCACGGCGAGATGGAGAAAACGGCGAAGACACCCACACGGGCAATGGCCATTTCCAGCCCCATTGCGAGGGCCATTTCCTTGCCTTCGAACCACTTGGCGATCGTCTTCGAAACGGTGATGCCGGCCATCTCCATACCGCATCCGAATATCATGAACCCGAGCGATGCGAGTTTGGCACTGGCCGGGAACGATACCCACCAGCTATTGAGCCAAGCCTCGGCGCCAGTGCCGATGAAGGCGTCGCTCACGCCGTAATATTTGATGCAGGCGCCGATAAACATCAGGGATGCCGAGAGCATTCCCGTGAAGCGCACACCCATTTTGTCGAGGATGATACCTGCCAGGATCAGGAATCCGAAGACATTGAAGATGAACTCCGAACTTCCGTACATGCCGAACACGTCGGGCGTCCAGCCGCGCTGTGCCTCGATCATGCTCTGCAGGGGCGACATCATGTCCACGAACATGTAGCCGAAGAACATCGTCAGCGCGATCAGAATCAGCGCCGTCCACCGCACCCAGGCCGAGTCGTTGAGTTTCCGTTGGATAATTTCCGTCATAATTATTTGTTTTTGAGTTAGCTTACTTTTCTAACGGCGCGTATCGTTTCAGCACCTCGTAAGCCTCGACGATACCCAGCTCGCCGGCCTTCGAAATGTCGAGACACCCTTTGCGCGTGTCCTTCATGAATATCTGTATGATGCCGCGGTTGTAATATGCCTCGGCGAAATTGGGGTTCTGTTCGATGGCCTTCGAGTAATCCTCGAACGCTTCGGGCAGGCTTCCCGACAGGGCCTTGAGGTTGGCGCGGTTGTAATAGCTGGTCGGGGAAGAGCTTGATGGCCTTGTTCAGGTCGGCCACCGCCTCGTCGTAACTGTACGTGCGCTTGCTGTTGTTGTTCAGCCGGTTCGCCGGGTCCGAGTCGATGGTGATGCGCTGGTAGGAGTTGTCGATCGACGAGATGAAGTCGATCATCTCGGCGCGCGTGGTCGAGCGGTTCAGGTAGAGGAACGGGTTGCTCGGATTCAGCTCGATGGCCGACGAGAAGGTATTGACGGCATTGGTGTACTGCTTGATGAGCGCCTGCGAGACGCCGCGCTCGAAGAGCACCGTCCACGAGGTTTCCGCCGCTTTCAGCTCCTCGACATACTGCTTGTCGAGCATCACGAGCGTGTCGGGCGCAATGTTGGTTTCGCGCCACGAAAGCGTCAGGAATTCGTTGTCCACGCGTTTCTTGAAGTCTTCGACGCGCTGCACGTGGTAACGCTTCACGGCCGGCACGGTGTCGGGGCGCATCAGCGTGAATTTGAACAGCGGCAGCAGGCGCATCTCTTCGCGTCCGCCGTTGTGGCCCGTCACGCGGTCGAAGCTGCCGCCCGAGAATTTGCTGTCGAACGACAACAGGCGGTCGAAACGCTGCGTCGTGTCGGCATAGATCGAGTAGGTGCTGTCGCTCAGGCGGGAGCGGTACTCCGCAATCTTCTTCTGGGCCGTGTCGCGGTCTTTCTTCGCGCCCTGCGGGTCGCGCAGCAGTTCGCGCAGACGGCCGCGGTAAATATAGGCGTTGGCGAAATCGGGGTAGAGCTTGATGGCCGAGGAGTAGTCGTCTATCGCCTTCTCCAGTTCGCCCAGCTGGGCATAGACCCCTGCGCGGTTGTAGTAGACCAGCACGTTGTTGGGCGAATAGAGCGCCACCTTGTCGTAGTCGTCCAGCGCACGGTTGTAGTCGCCGATCTGCGTGCGCAGCATGGCACGGTTGAAGTAGGTCAGCGAATTGGTCGAGTCGAGCTGGATCACCTTGTCGAAATCCGCGAGGGCCAGCATCGGACGGTTGGTGTCCGAGTAGACCAGTGCGCGGTTGAAATACGAAAGCAGGTAGGCCGAATCGCATTCGATGGCCTTGTTGAAGTCAGCTTCGGCTTCCGCAAAGCGTTTCTGTTCCATGTAGAGCCCACCGCGGCGGTTGTAACCGTTGGGGTTCTCGCGGTTGGTGCGGATGGCGGTGTTGAAATTGTCGTAGGCGCGTACCGTATCCTTCAGGTGCAGGTAGCTCAGGCCCCGGCAGATGAAGGCGTCGGCGACTTTGTTCTCCTGGCGGATGAACTTGTCGAAATCGTCGATGGCCTCCTTGAACTGCTGGTTCAGCAGCCGTGTCACGCCGCGGCTGTAATAGGGGCCCGGCAGATCCGGGCGCAGGTCGATCGCCTCGCGGAAGTCCTGCAGGGCGTCATCGTAATTACCCAGCCGCGAACGCGTGATCGCGCGGTAGGTATAGGCTTGTGTGTATACGGGGTTGAGCCGGATGGCGGTCGAGAAATCGGCCTCGGCGCCCAGCAGGTCGTCGAGGTTGTATTTGGCGATGCCGCGCAGGAAATAGCCTTCGAAGGCATCCTCGTCGAACCGCAGCAGGGTGTTGAGCGTGCGGATGGCCTCTTGGTAATCGTTGTTCATCATGCACGAACGTCCGACCCAGAAAAATATTCCCGGTTGTATTGTGCATACGATTTCGTCCCGCACATCAGCGCGGCGGCAAGGGCGATTCCCAAGATATATTTACGCATTTTCCGACTCACTTGTCCCTCTAACGTTCTTTTCGGGCTGTTTATTATTCCGGTTTATTCCAATTCATATCCGAAACGGCGCAGCTGGCGCTCGTTGTTGCGCCAGTCGTCGCTCACCTTGACGAAAAGCTGCAGGAAAACCTTCTTGCCGAGGAACTCCTCCATGTCCTCGCGTGCGGTCTGTCCCACACGCTTGAGTTTCTCGCCCTTATGCCCGATCAGGATGCCTTTCTGCGAGTCGCGGGCGACATAGATCGTTGCGGCGATGCGGTCGATCGCCGGCTCCTCCTTGTAGCTTTCGATCTCGATTTCGCAGCAGTAGGGGATCTCCTTGTCGTAGAACCTGAGGATTTTCTCGCGGATGATTTCCGAGGCGAAAAACCGCAGCGTCTTGTCCGTCAGTGTATCCTTCGGATAGAAGGCCGGGCCTTCGGGCAGCAGGTCGAGGATGGTCTTGAACAACCCTCGATATTGAAGTTTTCCTTGGCCGATGCAGGTACGATCTGCGCTTCGGGCAACTCCTGCCGCCACTTGTCCACCAGCGCGTCGAGCGCTTCGGGCGTCGAGAGGTCGATCTTGTTGATCACCACGACGGTCGGAATGCCGCTTTCCCGGATGCGGCCGATGATTTCGGCCGAACGGTCGCCCTGCTCCACGGTGTCGGTGACGTAGAGTATGACGTCGGCGTCGGCCACGGCGCCCGTCACGAATTTCATCATCGACTCCTGTAATTTGTAGCTGGGTTTCAGAATGCCCGGCGTATCGGAATAGACGATCTGGAAATCCTCGCTCGAGACGATCCCCATGATCCGGTGGCGCGTGGTCTGCGCCTTCGACGTGATGATCGACAACTTTTCGCCGACCAATGCGTTCATGAGTGTCGATTTGCCGACGTTGGGGTTTCCGATGATATTTACAAAGCCCGATTTGTGCATTTTCCTTTTGGGATATGATCCGGACAAAGGTAACGATAAAATGCACCCTCCAAACACGGGAACGATTAATTTACCCGGCATTTTTCCCGATTGGACCCGTCCTGCCGCATTTCCCGATTTTTTCGTTTATATTTGCCGTAACGTGAAATCCCGATGCAACCGCCTATGAAAACCTCGAAAACTCTCTTTTTCCTGCTCGGCGCCCTGCTGGCGGCCCTGCTGACGTGGTGGCTGGCCGGCGGCAAACAGGCCGCCGCCGGCACCTCCGCCGTTGGAATGCCAGCTGCGGAATCTCTGCCGCCGGACTGCCGGCCGCGGGGAGCGGAGCGCCCTCGACGTGATTGCGACGCGCACGAGCGTCCGCGCCTACCGGGACTGTCCGGTAGGGGCCGATACGGTCGAACTGCTGCTGCGTGCGGCGATGGCCGCGCCTTCGGCCATGAACCGCCAGCCGTGGGTCTTCGTGGTCGTGGACGACAAGGCGTTGCTCCAAAATTCGCCGACTCCCTGCAATACGCCAAGATGGCGGCATCGGCGCCGCTGGCGGTCGTCGTCTGCGCGGACCTCACCCGCAATCCGGGCGCTTCCGGCGACTGGTGGGTGATGGACGCTTCGGCCGCTTCCGAGAACCTGCTTCGCGGCCCACGCCGTAGGGCTGGGGGCGGTATGGACAGGCGTATATCCCCGCAGCGAGCGGGTGAAGGCCGTCCGCACTATTCTGGGACTTCCGGAATCCGTCGTGCCGCTGAATGTGATTCCGATCGGGTATCCGGCCCAGACCCCAGAGCCTAAACAGAAATGGAATCCCGGCAATATCCGGCGTAACGGCTGGACGCGGTAGTCCGGGACTCGAAACCGAAAATCCCTGCGCCGGTTCATCGGGCAGGATTTTCTGATTTTGTTTCGAAACTTCGGATTTTCCGGGACGGCGGGACGGCTTGTCGTCCGAATTACCGCCGCATGCCGGGCATCTTCGGCATCTTCATACCGCCTCCGGCCACGGCCTTCATCATCTTGCGGGTGTCCTCGAACTGCTTCATCAGACGGTTCACGTCGGCCATCGTCGTGCCGCTGCCTTTGGCGATGCGTTCGCGGCGGCGTGCGTTGATGATTTCGGGATGCTCGCGCTCGGCCGGGGTCATCGACGAGACGATCGCCTCGGTTTGCTTGAACACGTCGTCCGGGATGTCCACGTTCTTGAGCATCTTGCCTACGCCGGGAAGCATTCCCGCGAGGTCTTTCAGGTTGCCCATCTTTTTGATCTGCTGGATCTGCCCGATGAAATCGTTGAAGTTGAACTGGTTCTTGACCAGTTTTTTCTTCAGGCGGCGTGCCTCCTCTTCGTCGAACTGCTCCTGCGCACGCTCCACCAGCGATACGACGTCGCCCATGCCGAGGATACGGTCGGCCATACGTTCGGGGTGGAACACCTGCAGGGCGTCCATCTTCTCGCCGCTCGAAATGAATTTCAGCGGTTTGCTGACCACCGAGCGGATCGAGATCGCGGCGCCGCCGCGGGTGTCGCCGTCGAGCTTGGTGAGTACCACGCCGTCGAAGTCGAGCCGGTCGTTGAACTCCTTGGCCGTGTTCACGGCGTCCTGGCCCGTCATGGCGTCCACGACGAAGAGCGTTTCCGAGGGTTTCACGGCGGTTTTGATGGCCGTGATCTCCTGCATCATGGCCTCGTCTACGGCCAGACGTCCGGCGGTATCGACGATCACGACGTTGAACGCGTGCTGGCGTGCGTATTTTATGGCGTTTTCGGCGATCTGCACCGGGTCTTTGCTGCCCTCTTCGGTATATACCTCGACGCCGATCTGCCCTCCGAGCACCTTCAGCTGGTCGATGGCTGCCGGACGGTAAACGTCGCCTGCCACCAGCAGTACCTGGCGGCCTTTCTTGCTTTTGATGAATGCCGCGAGCTTGCCCGAGAAGGTGGTCTTACCCGAGCCTTGCAGACCCGCGATCAGGATCACGGCCGGGTTGCCCTCCAGCCTGATGTCTGTGGCCGTGCCGCCCATCAGTTCGGCCAGCTCGTCGCGTACGATCTTGGTCATCATCTGCCCGGGCTTCACCGCCTTGAGCACGTCTTGTCCCAGCGCCTTCTGCTTCACCTGGTCGGTGAACGATTTTGCGACCTTGTAGTTGACGTCGGCGTCGATCAGTGCACGGCGGATCTCCTTGAGCGTTTCCGCTACGTTGATCTCGGTGATGCGCCCCTCGCCCTTGAGGATTTTGAATGACCGTTCGAGTTTATCCGTTAAATTTTCAAACATGGCTCAGCGAAATTTTGCCCACAAAGATAACGAATAATTCACAAAGAGCAAGGGTTGCGGCTATTTTCAGGGCATCTGGTTGCCCACCCTGCATTTTTCCGCATAAATGTTTGGAAGGCGGCCTTATTCTGTTACCTTTGCGGGCAGAAGCAACCTGTAAATTATGAAGAAACCAGTTTTTGCGGCACTCCTCGCGCTTCTGTATTGCGTCAGCGGGGCAGCCCAGAATACGAACGAGTGGCATACCCCCAAGGGGCTGCCCTCCGGCAACGAGATCGGAGTGCGATACGGCGCACAATTCATGGGGGCGGCCGTGGCCCGGAATTCGAGGCGATCAGCATCGACTACGCCCGGTACAACTATTATAATATAGGTTTCCGCACGGGGCTGAACGTTTTTCGACGACGAAGTCTCGACTACTATTCGATCCCGATGCAGTTTACCTGGCGACGGACGTATGGTGTCGGCATGGCGCAGAAGCAGGGACGAAGGCTATCCGAACAACGACCCTTATGGCAACGATTATTACGGGAGAGCGAACCCGACTGGGGCAGTGCGTTCCTCACCACGCTGTTCTCGATTCTCCCCTCGGCGTTCGAAGTGCATACGGGTTTCACACCGGGCATGATGTTCGGGCCGCTGAGCCTTCCGCCCTATGACGGGGATTTCTCGTCAGACACCGCTTCAGCTGTACTTTCGATGTCGGCGCGCGGCTGATTATTCCCATCTGGCGGTTCAATCTCTACGGAGATTTCACCTACCATTGTTATATTACGGATAATTTCGGATTCCGATACGGAGACTTCCGTCCGACCCGCTCCTATATGGGCGTCGGCGTCGGCCTGTCGTTCAACTTCTGACCGGATTGCCGGGTCGCCGCAATCCGGTTGCCCAGCCGTCGCAGCCCGGTTGCCCCAGCCAGTCGCTTACCGCAGCAGTCCGGCTTCGTACCACTAAAATACAAGTCCCCCTTTCAAAGGGGAATTTCGGGGATTGTCAGTATGAAGGCCGCTTTGCGGCCGGACAGATCGTAATTTATCCGGAAGGGTTACCTGAGCAGTCCGGCTTCGTAATAAATTACGATCTGTTCGATCATCCGGTCTTCGTTCTGCTTGTCGTATTCCGACTTGAGGTTCTGTCCGAAGATGCGCGACACGCCCTGCCAGAATCCCGCCACGAAGCCGCCCCGGAACTCCTTCAGCACCTCGTAGGCGGTGTATTCCGTTTCGCGGTCGATCAGTTTCAGCAACACTTTGCCCTGCGTGCGGGTCATGTGCTTCAGCACCGGCGTATACTCCTCCTTGATTTGGTTGTAAACCTGTCTGATATAGGCTTTCTGCGCCTTCTTCGTCGGCAGGCGGCACAACTCCTCCTCCATGGCCGCCATCTTGGCTTTGGCGATCCGGGCGATGGGGTAGACCTTCTTCACGGCATCGACCAGCTTGCGGTAGCGGCGCAGGTCCACCGGGCGGCTAAATACGTAAACCGGAAGAATGTGCACCAGCGGCACGGAGTCGCCCTTTTCCACGCACCACTCCTGATGCCAGAAGCCGCGGCCTCCTGCGCCTGCGCTCCGGGGAGTGCGGCGGCCAGCGTTATCAGAAGCAGAAGCCACTTTTTCATGTCCGTAAAAATTGTTACCTTTGCGAAGGTAATTATTTATCGGTTAAACGTCATACGCCAGAACGATATTATGCTCGAAAAGGATTGTCGGCCCAGAGCCGCACTACGGTAACGAACGAAAATACGGCCGCCGCGATGGGATCGGGCGACCTGCCCGTATTCGCCACGCCTTCGATGGTGGCGCTGATGGAAAACGCCGCCATGACAGCCGCGGCGGCCGCATTGCCTGCCGGCTCGACGACCGTGGGCGCGGAGATGAACGTCACCCATATCAAACCTTCGGGGCTGGGCGCCGAAATCACCGCGACGGCCGTGCTGACCGAAGTCGAGGGACGCAAGCTGACTTTCAACGTCGGCGCGCGCGACGCCGGGGATGATCGGCGAGGGCGTGCATATCCGCTATGTCGTGGACTGCGAGAAGTTCATGGCCAAACTGGGCTGACCGTGGACCGACCAAGTGCCGAACCTCGGCGCCGCAGCCGCTTCCGTCTGTGGTGCGGACGTCTCTGGTACACCTGCCTGCGTTACGGGTTGTGGTACTTCGGCGGCCTGCGTTTCGCCCGTAAATCCGGCTCTCCGAGCTGCGACTATTCGCACTTCCGGCACCGGACGCCCTGCTGCGCAGGCTGAAGGACGTCGACATGCAGTACCAATACAACAAGATCACCAATCTCCGGCTGGCCGCGGCGCGTCTCGACGGCGTGGTGCTGCGTCCGGGCGAGACGTTCAGCTATTGGCGGCTGATCGGACGTCCCTCCCGCCGCAAGGGCTATCTCGACGGCATCGTTCTTTCTGCGGCACGTTCCGCCCCGGAGTCGGCGGCGGACTCTGCCAGATGTCCAACCTGATCTTCTGGATGACGCTCCATACGCCGCTGACCGTTGTCGAGCGTTACCGCCATTCGTACGACGTATTTCCCGACTGCGGCCGCACCCAGCCTTTCGGAAGCGGCGCGACCTGCGTTTATCCCTACCGCGACCTGATGATCCGCAACGATACGCAGACGACTTTCCGCCTGCATGTCACCGTAGGCGGCGAGTTCCTCGAAGGGGAGTGGCGCGCCGACCGGCGGCCGGAATACTTTACCGCGTGGTCGAACGGGATCACTGCATGCAGAGCGAATACTGGGGCGGATACAGCCGCCACAACAAGCTCTACCGCGAGGTGTACGACGCCGAAGGCCGCTGCGTCGATGTGCAGTACGTCACCCGCAACGACGCGCTGATGATGTATTCGCCGTTTCTTGCGGAGAACGCTCAGCCCGAAAACGGCCGGCCGACAATCAGCGGCCCGGCTATGAATAACCGCCTGTAAATGAAAAGGGCGCAGGGGAAAATCCTCCGCGCCCTTTTTCACATCGCTCCTCTCCGGTCATAGCCCGATCAGCAGGTGTTCGAGCAGGATGACCAGAATGCCCGACAGATAGCCGACGAACGCCAGCAGCGTGATTTTCTTGAAGTACCACGCGAAGTTGATCTTTTCCAGCCCCATCGCCACGACGCCCGCCGCCGAACCGATAATCAGCAGACTGCCGCCCACGCCTGCGCAGTAGGTCAGCAGGTGCCAGAACAGTCCGTCCTGCACGAACGACTGCATGTAGGCCGGGTCGGCGCTCGCGGCCACCGCAGCCGTGTCCATCACGGGGTACATGCCCATGCAGGCGGCGACCAGCGGCACGTTGTCGATCACCGACGACAGGATGCCGATGACGCCCGCTATGGTGAACACTTCATGTACCTGCTTGTCGAGCCAGTTCGCCACGTCGGTCAGTACACCTGCGGTTTCCAGCGCCGCCACCGACATCAGGATTCCCAGGAAGAAGAGGATCGTCGGCATGTCGATATGCTTGAGCACCTTCGTCACGCGGCATTTGATCGACTCCTCGATGCCGCGCTTGCGGTCGTAGATGATCTCCGTCAGAACCCACATCACACCCAGCGAGACCATCATGCCCATGTAGGGCGGCAAGTGGGTGATGCTCTTGAACACGGGTACGAACAACAGGCTCAATACACCCGTGATGAGGATGAATTTGCTCAGGCGCGGGCCCACGCCCGCGGGCAGTTCCGCTTCGAACGTGCTCTCGTCCACCGGTGCCGCGTCCTCGTTGCGGATCTACCGGATGGCGATCGCCGTCGGGATGACGACCGAGACGATGCACGGTACGAAGAGCGTTCCCATCAGGGCCGCCGCAGTGACGTTGCCGCGCATCCAGAGCATGATCGTCGTCACGTCGCCGATGGGCGACCATGCGCCGCCGCTGTTGGCCGCGATGACGATCAGGCTGGCGAAAATCCAGCGCTCCTTCTGATCCGCAATGATTCGCCGCAGCAGCATTACCATGATGATCGTCGTGGTCATGTTGTCCAGCGCCGCCGACATGAAAAACGTGATGATGGCCAGCAGCCACATCAGCTTGTGCTTGTTGCGGGTGGTAATGTGGTCGGTGATGACGTTGAAGCCGCCGTGCGTGTCGATCAGATCGACGATGGTCATGGCTCCGATCAGGAAAACCAAGATTTCGCACGTGTCGCCCAGATGGTCTACCATCTCGTGGCTGATGTTGCTGTCGTGTCCCACAGGTGAAAACCGTCCATATCGCGCCGCACATAAGCAGTGCGATGGCCGATTTGTCCACTTTACCTTATGCTCCAGCGCGATGAACGTGTAACCCACCACGAAGAGCAGAATCATTGTCAGAATCATGCTTTATGTGTTAAAAATCATATTCTCCGGCGCGGAAGACCTTGATCTCCCGGTCGGCTGCCGGTTCATCAGCACCTGCGCCGCAATAAGCGAGCCGCTGTCCGTCCGGTAGCAGATGACCTGAGCCGCGGGCTGGTAGCTGCGGGGCAGATTCTGCAGTACCGCAAAGTTGCCGCATTCGATCGCCGACTGCACTTTGGGCAGATCGTGCGCCTCGAAGGAGTATTCCGAGCGGTAGAGCCGCTCGCGGCTCCGCTTCTCGACCGGGGCCGACGAATCGCCGAACAGCCGGTAGCAGATCATCACGATGCCCGTGCAAAGGATGCAGGAGCTGATCAAAGGTTCCACTGTGACAGCATGTCGTTCTCGGTAAAGAGACTGGCATGGGAGTTGGCCCACAGCAGGGTGATGCTGCCTGCCGTCAGCACGATGCCTAATGACGGGTTGTAACGGCGGCATGCAATTTCGGGCGATGCGGAATAAATCGCATCATCGATCATATTTTTCATTGATGAGTTTTCGTTTGGTGAAAGATTCGTGAAAGTATTGTCCGCATGTAGGAGCGTGCGGTTCGAACGTGAATCCTCCGCTAAATGATGATCCTCCTCAAATAATAAATATACCGATCGGCCCTGCGTATGCTGGGCGGGCGTACGCCGCATTTTCCGACAGCCGGTGCGGCCGGGTGCGGATTGCCTGCGCAGGCGTACCCGCGGGTCCCCGCCACGATGAAATTCTCCGCGTGGCGGACGCTTCGTCCTGCGCCCTGTTCCGCTCCCGAAAGCTGGGTGCAGCCCGTGCAGGCGGTAGCCAGCAGGGTGCGTTGTCGGTCTCGAAACGTTCGCTGTCGGCCTGCGAGAGAACGGCGGCGGTGATTTCGGTCCGGAGCGTACGGGACTGACTCTCCCGGCGGCGTTTACCGTCGCCGCCGCCCAGCACAAAGCCAATATCATCAACCACTGTTTCATCCTTGCAAAAGTAATAAAATTATACCGACTATGCACCTTGATTTGCAGCATTTTTCGCTTCCGGAATTGTATTTTGGGAAAATTTGCTTATCTTTGTGCCGCTTTCGAGCAACGGATTGAGCTGTGGTGTAATGGTAACACAGCAGATTTTGGTTCTGTCGTTCCAGGTTCGAGTCCTGGCAGCTCAACTCACACAAGGGAGACTTTCGAGGTCTCCTTTGTGTTATCGCGCTGTCCATCAGCTGTCTACACCAGTCCGGCACGGCTTTTGCCGGAGGGTTCCGGCGTCATTTCCCGGATTTCTCCGGCTCCGGATTTTCGTCGTCCGTTCCGCCGCACTGCGTCGCATTGTCGAGCATGCCGGTCAACAGTTCCATCGTTTCGATATTTTCCGCTTCTGCGGTGTCGGCGTGTACGCCGTTTTTCATGTTGTCCATAATCGTTGCGGGTTTAACGGATTTTCTTGTGCGAGATGGCTGCGGCAATCCATAGTAGCACCACGGCGCCGATGACCGATGTGGCCAGGCTGCCCAGCGTGCCTGCCGGAACCAGCCCGAAGAACGAAAAGAGCCAGCCGCCGAGCACGCCGCCTACCAGCCCTACGACGAGGTTGACGATGAGCCCCGAGCCGCTGCCTTTGACAATGAGGTTGGCGATCCATCCGGAAGCCAAGCCGAGCAGGAGATACCATACGAAATACATAGTGTTTCTGTTTTGATTTGCTGCTCCGTGTGCAAAATCCGTTCCCGAACGGTAGCTGCGTCGGTTCAGAGCGCCTGCCTGAGGGCTTTGGCCAACTGGTCGGGGCACGAAGTGCCCTTGCCGCGGCAGTCGATGCCTTCCAGCCGGGCTATCGCGTCGGCGGCTTTCATGCCGCGCACGAGCGCCGCTATGCCCTGCGTATTGCCGTGGCAGCCGCCCGTGAACGTTACACTGCGGATGATGCCGTCTTCCAGTTCGATGTCGATCTGCCGGGAGCAGGTGCCGAGGGTAGGGTAGGATATGTGTCGGGTCATGTGTCTGATATGAAAATTCGACCGCAAATATAGCAATAAACGGCGAAACGGGAAATCTTTTCTGAATGTAGGGAGGTGCTTTCGCGGCCGCGGCTGTTGCGGGAATGCCCCGGCCGGAGTTTGCCGTGTCTCTTTGTGTGAAGGGCTAAAAAACATTGCCGAAAAGGGGGTAATCCGTAAGAGGCGCTTAAAAGATTCCCCTCGACAATGTTGTTGGGACTATGCCCGGGTTTCCCGAGCATGTATACAAATTTAAAATAAAAAATTTGAACCTGCAAATAAAAAGCTGCAAATTTTTGCAGCTTTTTTATTATCTGAAACAGGTTTTTACTGGCGCTGAAGGTCGCTGTTGTCGGCTACGACCATGTTTTTGTCGATGCGCAGCGTGACATTGCCGTCCACCTCGATCAGCAGGGTCGTCTCCTTGATCTCTTTTACCGTACCGTAAATGCCGCCGGCGGTAATGATCTTGTCACCTTTTTTCAGGCCTTCGCGGAATGCCTGCATCTGCTTGCGGCGCTTGGATTCGGGGCGCCACATGAAGAGCCATAAAACCAGCACCATCAGGCCGATCATAATGATGAAACTGTACTGCTGCATGAAGCCCGGCTGGGGCTCTACGGGCGGCACCTGAAGAAAATTAATCATACGTCGTTATGTTTTAAGTGTTTATTTCCGTTAACGGAACAAATATACGAAATATTGTCGAATACACAAATGTTTATTCCACTTCGGCCTCGATGAACAGCCTCAGGGGTTTCCGCCCGCCGGCGAATGTGATGTCCAGCGTCTTGAGCTGCCAGCCCCATTCGCCCCTTGCGTCGAAAGTGAGCGTCACTCGCTGCGCATCGCCGGCGTTAATCGGCTGATTGTCATATTCGAGCGTCGTGCATCCGCAGCTGCGGCCGTATTTGGCGATGACGACCGGTCCGCTTGTCTCGTTGGCCAGCCACAGACGCAGCTGGGCGATTTCGCCCGAATGCAGGCGTCCGAAACGCACGGTATCCGTGCCGCCCGTGTCGAGGATCGTGTCCGTGACGGCGATAATCCGGCCTTTCCGCCCGGTCTCGCCCGTGCGTGCCTGCCGGGTGCCGCATGCCGCGGTCGTCACGGCCAGCGCCAGCAACAACACCCCGCGCAGCATCGGGACTCAGATAAGGCCGCGGCCGGCTTTCCTGATGCGGCCTTCGGCGGTGAGCGATTCGACGATCTTGTCCAGCACGCCGTTGATGAAGGTGCTGCTGCCGGGTGTCGAGTAGTATTTCGAAATCTCGATGTACTCGTCGAGCGTTACTTTGACGGGAATCGACGGGAACGAGGTCAGTTCGGCCATGGCTGTGCCGATGATCAGGTTGTCCATGAACACGATGCGTTCCACGTCCCAGTTGGCGGTGAACTTTTCGATGTAATCCTGGTAGGCATCGTAATTGACGAGCGATTTTCGAACAGCGTCCGGACGAACTGCGGGTCCTCGTCGCTCTTGAATTTCGCGGGAACCTTCAGCTCCGTGTGCGTCGGGCGCAGGTTCGAGAGCGAACGCAGGATCATCATCACGATATAGGGCAGGTCGTCGCTCCATAGGATCGACATCTCCTCCAGCACGTTGTCCAGCGGTTCGCAGCTCTGAAGCTCCTTGAAGAAGTCTTCGAGCAGTTTGCGGTCGTCGGCGAACGAACGCTCCGGACGCGCCATGTAATCCTTGAAGTAGTCGCTTTCGGTCAGCTGGGTGTAGAGCGTGCGTATCAACTCCGGATACCGCGTCCAGTTCAGCTTGCGGGCGGCGATGCGGTCGTTCACGGCATCGCTGTTGGCGATGACGCGGGTCACCCGGTTGTCTACGAACTTGGTATTGGGGTTGAGGTCTTCGTATGTCGGCAGTTTTTTCTGTTTGGCCAGTTCCTGCCGCTGCTCGGCATAACGCGCCAGCTCCACGGGGAGGGTCAGGATCTGGAAATAGAGGTCGTAGGCCTTGTCGACGGACGCCATCAGCGTTTTTTCCGATGCCATCATGTTGTCGGCGCCCGATTTGAGGTGGGCGAACAGTGCCTTGACGACCTTTATACGGAGTAATCTTCTGCTCAACATATCTGATTAGAACGGTTTTTTCGGCCGCAAAGATAGGAAAAATTTTTCCGGAAAGAAAGAATTATTGTCTATCTTTGCAGCCGTATGGAACAAATCGAAGAAAAAGAAATCCGGCCGTACGATGTGATCGTCATCGGGGCTGGGGCAGCGGGCATGATGGCCGCAGGTACGGCGGCGCGCGACGGCAAGCGTGTGCTGCTGATCGAAAAGATGGACAAGTCGGGCCGTAAAGTCCGTATCACGGGCAAAGGGCGCTGCAACGTCACCAACGCCCGCCCGGCCGAGGAGTTTGCCGCGCAGGTGCGTACCAACGCGGAATTTCTCGGACAGGCTTTCGCCGAGTTCAATAACCGCGCCGCCATCCGTTTCTTCGAAAAGGCCGGGGTGAAGCTCGACATCGAACGCGGCGAGCGCGTCTTTCCCAAGAGCGGCAAGGCGTGGGACATCGCCAATGCGCTGTTGGAATATTGCTACGAGAACGGCGTGAAGA